>NZ_CAUTOU010000002.1:0-160339 GCF_963539965.1 uncultured Propionibacterium sp. | reverse complement strand
TGGACGCCCAGCTGAGCGGCGCCGGGGGCGCCGCGCCCCGGGCCCAGCCGGTGATCGGCGCACAGCGGATGAACACGGGCCATTTCGCGACGCGCGTCCCGGTGCTGCCGAGCGGGCGGGCTGCGGGCGGCGCCGCGGGGCACCGGCCGGACGATCCGCCGTCGGGACTGACGGGAGTGGCCGCGGAGGCCGGCCGCTGCATGTCATGCGGCAGCTGCATGGCCTGCGATCTGTGCCACGACGCGTGCCCCTTCTACGCCATCGATCTGCTCGATTCGGGGGGCTACGAGATCGTGGCGGACGACTGCGAGAGCTGCGAAATCTGCGTGGCCGAGTGCCCGACCGGAGCGCTCGTAATGCCCTCACCCGAAATCGACATCGAGCCGCGGGTTATTCGCCCGCGGAGCAGTCGAGGAGCAACCGATCGGACGGCCCAACCAAGACGTTGAGCTTATTCGGGAGCAGCTCATCGTCAACCATAATACCCTGTTGAAGCAATACTACTGGGCAGTTTGAATAAACCTCAGTATACTCCGGGGGCGCGGTCCCGCACGGCCGGCCGCGGTGATCGCAGTTCACCGCGAGGCCCGAGCCGCGCCCGGGCCGCCGCGACACGCCAAGGATCATCAGCCACCAGGAAGAAAATCCCCATGTCATCGTCCGCAATCACTGGCCACAAGCTCCGCCGGGATCCCGATCTGACCAAGCAGGAGATTCTCGAGGCGGCCACCGAGGAGTTCGCCCTGCACGGCCCCTACGGGGCCCGCACCGAGGACATCGCGGAGCGCACGAACACCTCCAAGCGGATGATCTACTACTATTACGGCTCCAAGGAGGCGCTGTACGCGGCGGTGCTGCTGGAGAACTACATGAGGATCCGGAAGCTGGAGGCCGATCTGGGCCTGTCCGGGATGGAGCCGGTCGACGGGCTGGTACGGCTGATCAGGGCGACCCTCGACCACTACGAGGAGAACCCGAATCTGGCGCGCATCGTGGCGCTGGAGAACCTGCTCAAGCAGGGCCGTGTCGCGGCTCAGATCCCCGACTTCCAGAGGCTCAACGCGAGCGCGCCCGGAACCATCGCCGAGCTCTTGGAGCGCGGCCGGGCCGCAGGCGTGTTCCGATCCGGTGCGGGCGCGCCCAGCGCTCTGGACGTGCACCAGGTGCTGTCGGCCCTGGCCCTGAACCGCATCGAGCACCGGGCGACCTTCCGGACGGCCTTCGGACGCGACATGCTCGGGCGCCGGGACAACGCCCGTGTTCGGGCTCTCGTCGAGGAGACTGTGCTGCGCTTGGTGCTGGATGACCCGGAGGGCTATCTCGCCGGGCGCTGAGAACCGCCCTCAGCCCGCCAGGATCGCCGACCCCCCGGAGCGCTCCGCCGCGAGCATCGTCCCGATGCGTTCGCGCAGCACCCGCTTGGCGACCTTGCCGGAACTGGTGGTGGGGATCTCGTCGAGGTACTCGACCCGCTCGGGGATCTTGAACTTGGCGATGCCGCAGGAGACGAAGTAGTCGTGCAGATCGGCCACGGTGAGCCGCGGCTGGCCGTCGCGGGGCACCAGGAAGGCGCAGGCCCGCTGGCCCATGACCTCGTCGGGCATCGCCACCACGGCGGCCGACAGGACGGCCGGATGACACATCAGCGCGCGTTCCACCTCGGCCGCGCTGATGTTCTCCCCACCGCGGTTGATGACGTCCTTGCACCGGCCGGTGACCCGGATGTACCCGTCGTCGTCCATGATCGCCAGATCGCCGCTGTAGTACCAGCCGGCCTCGTCGACCGCGGCGGCCGTCAGGTCGGGCCGGCCCAGATAGCCGCAGAACACGGCCGGGCCGCGGGAGGCCTCCTCGCCCTCCACGCCGGGCGGGACGGGACGGCGAGTGACTCGGTCGACGATGCGGATCTCGGTTCCCGGGCAGGCCCTGCCATCGGTACTGAGCACCCGCTCGTCGCTGTCGTGGAAGGTGGTCATGGTGTGCGGCGCGGACTCGGTTGCGCCGTAGACCGAGTAGACGCGGATGCCCAGGTCGCGGGCGCGCTCCAGCAGCCGCCGCGGCACCGGCGAGCCGCCGCAGCACAGGAAGCGCATCCGTTCCAGCCCGGTGCCGCCGGTCTCGCAGGTGCACAGCATGGAGTCGATCACGGCCGGCACCGACATGCCGCAGGTGGCCCCGTAGCGGCTCGCCATCGCCGCCATCTCCGGGCCCTTCGTGTTGTCGCACAGCAGCGAGGTGCCCCGGGTGAGCATGGGCATCACGACCCCGTGCATGAAACCGGTCGCGTGGCCCACGGGCGCGGGCATGAGCATCCGGTCCTCGGGCCCCAGGCGCAGGGCGTGGGAGAAGCCGATCTCCGAGGCGATCAGATTGTTATGGCTCAGCATGACGCCCTTCGGCTCGGACTCGCTGCCGGAGGTGAACAGGACCGCGGCGAGATCCTCGCCGTGGACCGGCCGCCAGTCGCCCTCCGGTAGCGGCCGGGCGACCCCCACCGCGGCCGGGAGAGCGCCCGTGCCGTCGGACGCGTCGTGCACGAAGAGCACCTGCTGCAGACTGCCCACCTGCTCCACCAGTTCGGCGCCCAGCGCGCGGTGGTCCATCGAGCGGAAGACCGCCGGCATGAGCATGACCCGCGTGCCGCAGACGTTCACCGCGTGGCGCAGCTCGCTGAGCCGCAGGTTGGCCGAGAGCGGGTTGATCACCGCCCCCGCCTTCAGCACGCCGATGAAGACCGGCAGGAACTCGGCCCAGTTGGGCAGCTGGACGGCGACCACCTCGCCGGGGCGCACGCCCGCCCCCACGAGCCATCCGGCGAACCGGGAGGACAGCTCGTCCACCTGCGCGTAGGTGAAGCGGGTGCCCTCGCGGTCGATGACCGCGGTCGCGTCGGGGCAGGCGAGCACCGCGAGCCTCCACCAGTCGAGCAGGCAGTGCTCGCCCCACCAGCCGCGGGCGCGGAAACCGTCCCGCAACCGCGCCGGTACGGCGGCGAAGCCGGACTCGTGGCGTCTCGGCGTCCTTGACACGGTGGTCCCTCCTGTGCGTGCGCGGGGTCGGCGGCGCCCCTTGCAGAGCGGCTCAGAGCCTGTTGGCGTATTCCTTCTTGAGCTGACGGGCGATCACCACGGACTGGATCTGGTTGGTGCCCTCCATGATCTGGAAGACCTTGGCGTCGCGCATGAGCTTCTCGACCGGGTACTCCTTGGTGAAGCCGTTGCCCCCCATCACCTGGACGGCGTCCGAGACGACCTCCTGCTGAAGATCGGTGACGAACTGCTTGGTGATCGCGCCGTCCTTCTGCACGTCCAAGCCGAGGTCGACCCGGCGCATCGTCTGCTGCACCAGGGCCCGGCAGGCCACGATCTTGGCCGACATGCGCGCCAGGATGTCCTGCACCATCTGGAACTCGAAGATCGGCTGGCCGAACTGTTCGCGCTGCAGGGCGTAGACGGCCGCCTCGTCGAGCGCCCGCTGCATCATGCCGACCGCGATGGTGGCCATGAAGGGGCGGGAGACGTCCAGGCCCGACATCGCGATCCTGAAGCCGTCGCCCTCGGCGCCCACCAGGTGATCGGCCGGCACCCGGACGTCGTTGAGGATGAGATCGCACGTGTTGGAGGTGCGCAGACCCATCTTGTCCTCGTGCGCGCCGTGGCTCAGACCTTCGCGATCGGCCTCCACGAGGAAGGTGGAGATGCCGCGGTGCCCGGCCCCGGGGTCGGTCTTGGCCGAGATCAGGTAGATGTCAGCGATGCCGCCATTGGTGATCCAGCACTTCTGGCCGTTGAGCACGTAGTCGTCACCGTCGCGCACGGCGCTGGTCCGGATGGCCGCCGCGTCCGAGCCGGCGCCCGGCTCGCTGATCGCGAAGCAGCCCAGGCCGCCGTCGGCGATCGTGTCCGCGAACAGCCGCGCCTGCTCCTCGGTGCCGGCGAGCATGACATTGCGGAAGGCGACGAAGGTGGAGACCAGGGTGATGGCGTAGCCGGCGTCGACCCTGCCGAGTTCCTCGAAGACCATGGCACCGGTCTGGAAGTCGATGCCGGATCCGCCGTACTCCTCGGGCAGCTCGAGCATGTGCAGGCCCAGTTCGAAGGCGGACCGGAAGTCGGCCGGCTCGCACTGGGAGTCGCGATCGCGCTGGGCGACGCGGGGAGCGACCTCGCTCCAGACGAATTCCCGGACTGAGTCGAGCAGCAGTTGCTGCTCGTCGGTGAGTGGCTGGTTCATGATGCCCTTTCTTGGTGGTATGAACGTGCTCTTGCGTGTTGGCCCCGTCCGCGGACGGGGTCAGTCGGTGCCGTGCCGCGGGACACGGGGGCCGAAGAGATTGTCGGCGCGCAGGCTCGCGTACTCCTGTTCGTCGAGGGGGACCGCCTCACTGCTCCCGAGCCGGTCGCCGGGGATCCGGGAGGTCTCCGGGGACAGCGCGGCGGCAAGTGCGGCGAGCCCCGTGATGCCCAGGGTCATGGCCCCGACGACGAGTACGATCATCACCGTGCGCGTGCCGGGCGGGCAGACCGCTGCGAAGACCATCGCCATCAGGGAGGAGGCCGCGGTACCGATGTTCTGCCCGATCGCCATGCCGGTGACCCGCGTGGACGCCGGGAACTGTTCGGGGAAGAAGGCGGGGAACACGGCGTTGTAGCCCTGGTAGAGAGTGCCCCACATGAGCAGCGCCGAGCAGATCGTCAGCCACAGGATGCCCTGGGTGATGGCCCACAGGTAGAGGAAGGAGAAGGCCCCCGAGCTGAGTGCCCCGCCGATGACCAGGGGCCGGCGGCCCAGACGATCGGACAGTCGCGCGGCGACGGGGATCACGAGCACCGCGACGCAGTTGCCGAGCACCGGGATCCACAGGTAGACCGAGGCCAGCCAGCCGATTCCGTAGGCCCGCTGAGTGGCCAGCGAGGCCCCGAAGACCGTCGCCGTCACGGGCACGATATTGGTCAACGACATCGCGAAGACGCGCAGCACTGTTCCCGGGTTCTGGCTGAGGACGCGGCGGATCGGCGGCACGGCGGGGGCGTCGGCGGGCCTGGACTCCACCGTGCGCAGCCGCACGGAGAAACCCACCACGATGAGCAGGGCGCTGAGCAGGAAGGGCAGGCGCCAGCCCCAGGCCCGGAAGGCCCCGGCCGGCAGGAGGGCCGACAGCGGGATGAACACCAAGGCGCCGAAGATCTGCCCGATCTGGGCGCCCTGCAGGGTCACGGAGGCGCGCGAGCCGCGCACGCCGAGCGGGGTCTGCTCGATGATCAGCGTGGACGAGCCGGAGATCTCGCCGGCGACGGCGAAGCCCTGGACGAGCCTGCACAGCACCAGCAGCAGGGGAGCGGCGATGCCGATCCGGCCGTAGCCGGGCAGCAGCCCCACCGCGAAGGTGGAGGCGCCCATCAGCGCCATGGTGAGGATCAGGGTGAAGCGCCGCCCCACGCGGTCGCCGAGCCCGCCCAGCACGAAGGCGCCGACGGGACGCGCCACATAGCCCACGCCGAAGGTGCCGAGCGAGGCGATGATCGCCTGGGCGGGATCGGCGGAGGGGAAGAAGAGCTCGGGGAAGATGATCGCCGCGGCCTGCGTGTAGATGAAGAAGTCGTAGAACTCCAGGGCCGAGCCGACGGCCCCCGACCGGGCCGCGACCCGGCCCCGCTCCGGGCCGGCGCCGCGTTTCACGGCGCCCGGCGTCCATGGATGAGGCATCCGTGCCGTCCTCCCCTGTGTCCCCGGAATCGATGTGGTGCAGGGCCCGGAGCCGTCGCCGCTCGCCGGCCCGGGCCGTCGAGCGGCGTGGGCGGGGGTCCTTCTGCGGGCGCCCGTCGCCGACGGGCCCGGGTGCCGACCGGCGCGCCCCGCGGACGGACGGCATCCGCGACTCATGCGGGCCGCGTGGCCGCCAGGACGCCCTCGGAGGCGAGGATCTCGCCGATCCGCTGCTCGTCGTAGCCGAGCTCGGCGAGCACCGCCTCGGAGTCGGAGCCCTGGGCCCGGGTGAGTCTGAGCTCGGGATCGCCCTGCGAGGCGAAGCGCACCGGATTGGTCGGGATCATCCGCTCGTTCCCGCTCGGGCAGGTCACCGTGCGCAGCACGTCGTTGGCCTTGGCCTGCTCGTCGACGTAGATGTCGGTGGGCAGCTGGCAGGCCTCGATCGGCACGTCGTTGCTCAGCATCACCTCGAGCCAGTAGGCGCGGTCCCGCGCGGCGAAGGCCTCGTCCAGGATGTCGACCACCTCGCCGTTGAGCCCCTTGGCGTTGAGCTCGTCGCAGACGTTGTAGCGGGTGCTGCCCACCAGGTCGTCGCGGCCGATGAGCCTCATGAGCTTGTCGAAGTCGCGGTCGTACTCCGGCGCGCACAGCGTCATGAGCAGACCGTCGCCGGCGGCGTAGGTGTTGTTGAAGGGATTGATCACCTCGCGTCGGTCCTTCGGGTACTCGTTGCCGTACTGGGCCGAGATCATCGCGGTGTTGAGCATGAACGCGCCCGAGTGGAACAGGGAGGTCGTCACGTAGTCGCCCCGGCCGCTGCGCTCCCGCCCCAGCAGCGCCGCGAGGATCCCGGCCGCCAGCACGAAGGAGACCTGGAAGTCGCCGTAGCCGTTGGGCGGGATCATCGGCCGGCTGCCGCGGTTCACCGTGGTGCCGAGCACACCGCCGCGCGACATGCACGCGGTCATGTCGAAGCCGGGCGCGTCCTTGAGCGGGCCCTCGGCTCCGAAGCCGAGCACCTGCGCCATCACCAGGCGGGGGAACCTGGCATGCAGGGCGTCGAAGTCGTAGCCGAGCTTGACCAGCGATCTGACGCGGGTGGAGGTGAGGAACACGTCGGCGCCGGCGAGCAGGCGGTCCATCACCTCCCGGCCCGTGTCCTTGCGCAGATCCACCGTGATGAAGCGCTTGTTCATGTTGGACATGTCGAAGCCGAGGTTCTCGTCGTCGGTGTACGGGGTGCCGAAGACGGCGCCCTGGGTGCGCCCGGGATCGCCCTTGGGCGGCTCGACCTTGATCACGTCGGCGCCCCACTCGCCGAGCACGCGGGCCACGGTGGGGGCCGCCAGGAAGGCCGTCATGTCGACGACCCTGATTCCACGGAGCGGGTTCATGCCCATGTCACTGCCTTCCCGAAGAGGTTGTCGCGGTCACGAGTCCCACAGATCCCCGCCGGTGTCGATCAGCCCGCGGGCCGCGGTGGTGCGCTGCACGGTGGGCGGGCCCTCCTCGAGCCACATGGCTCGGCAGTCGCGGTAGAGCCGCTCGACCGGGCCGTACTCGCACTCCTCGAAGTAGCCGATGCCCCCGAGGATCTCGAGCATGTTGTCGGAGACGACCTTGACGCCGTCGATGGAGGCGAGTTTGCACAGCGAGGCCTGGGTCATCGGGTCCTCGCCCGCGTCGTAGCGGCGGGCCGCGTCGTGGATGGCCGAGCGCAGCATGTAGACCCACTTGCCCGACTCGGCGATCATCGTCTGGATCGCCTGGCGCTTGACCAGCGGCTTGCCGAAGGTGACGCGCTCCTTGGCGCGGGCGATCGAGATCTCGAGCATCCGCTGGGCCATGCCCAGGTTCGAGTCGGCGATGTGGAGCCGGGACAGGCCGAGCGAGTACATGGCCACGTGCAGGCCCTCGCCCACCTCGCCGAGACGGTACGCGTCGGGCACGCGGCAGTCGGTGAAGCGCAGGCCCGCATGGCCGGCGCCGCGGCAGCCCATCATGTGGGGCATGTCGACGATCTCGTAGCCGGGGGTGTCGAAGGGCACGAAGAAGGCCGTGAGTCTCTTGTCCTTGTCGGCCTCGGGGTTGGTGAGGGTGATGAGATAGGTGCCGTCGGAGCAGTCGGTATGACTGATCAGGGTCTTCTCGCCATTGATGACCCACTCGTCGCCGTCGCGCCGGGCATTGGTCTTGATGTCGGCGCCGGAGCCCGCCTCCTTCTCGGTCAGGGCGAAGTTGACGAACAGCGTCTTGTCCTGGAAGCGGGGCATGGCCCACTCCTTGAGGGCGGGCTGGGCGAAGTCGTCCATGATGCGCCAGTTGAGGCCGGCCGCGTGGTGCAGGTGCATGCGCATGCCGCCGGGCCCGCGCGAGAACTCCTCCTGCACCTTCATGATCTGCAGGGTGGACATGCCCCAGCCCCCGTACTCCTCCGGCAGGTAGAAGCGGTACAGGTTGTGCTCCTTGGCGAGCTCGTAGAACTCGTCGGGGAACTTGTTGGTCACCTCGATCTCGAGCTGCATCTCGTCGAACGGGCCCTGAGCGAGCTCCCGGACCTCCATGAGGTACTGCTGGAACTCTTCCTCGTTCTGTGGTTTCTTGGTCAGCATGGCATCTCCTTCGACGACCGAATCGGCGTGACACCCGTTGTCAACGTCCTGTCCATGGTCCAGCAAGTCTGCGAACTACCCGGATAGAACAAAGTTTAGCGACGTCGTCCGCCCCTGTCAGGGGACTATGGTCCCGACCCGTACCGCTGATCTGGAGCCATGGAACGAGCCGATGCCCCGATCGGGAGGACGGCTGGGCTCCGACCGCGGCGACGCGATGCCGCCGATGAGCCGGTGCGAACCAGCCCTTGGAAGGCGCCTGCGCCGGGCACTCGTCCACCGGGCGGGCCCTGCCTGACTCCGGCCGAGAACGCGGGGTTTCCGGTAAGCGCCGGCCCTGCCGGACTCCGGTCGCCTCCGGCAGCCCCGTTGTCGAGCCCGTCGCAAACCGCGACGAACGCGTCCTCGACGCCCCGGCCCCTTCGAACCGGTGAGCACCCGCAACCGGGACCTCGCACCCCCGCGCCGCAGCACATCCGCCATGAAGTGCTCGCCGGGCCTGCTCGGTTCCTGGGCGGGCGGGAGTACGAACGCACCCCCGCCCACGGGGTGCGGACCCGAAGAGGCCGGGCACCATCCAGGCACCCGGCCATCGGTCGGGCTGACAGGATTTGAACCTGCGACCCCTTGACCCCCAGTCAAGTGCGCTACCAAGCTGCGCCACAGCCCGCCGGGCCACTGCCGGCCCGCCGGGAAACTCTAGCCCACGTCGAGCCCGGTTTTCCAATCGCCGAGGCCGGTCATCACCACGGCCGGAGGGCCCGAGACGACACGGCCGCACCCGCCTCGCAGCCGCCGGCACACGACCACGGCCTCGTCCACGAACGGGCAGGATCGTTCTCACAGGATCTGGCCAGGGCACTCACAACCGTCACCAGAACTAGTCTGGCAACGCCTTTCCCCTGAGCCGAGGGATCGACTTAATTCGCTAACAGCGATCTGGACAGCTCCCCTGGGCCCCTAGGGGTGGTGGAAAAATCGATCGCACCGGGCCACCCCTAGCGCCCGCGATCGATTGCGACGGAGGAATCGACATGGAAGTGGATACCGTCCTGGAGGTCGAACGCGAGTTCGCCCAGCCGCGCGAAGTGCTGTTCAGAGCATTCACCGAGCCGGCCGCCTTCAGTCAGTGGTTCGCCCCGACCGGCTGGCACGTCGTGCCCGAATCCGTGGAGCTCAATCCCCAGCTGGGCGGGCGCATCCGTCACACCAAGGTGCACGATGACGATCCCGAGAGGATCTGGGTCGTCGACGGCATCTACACGGAGGTGTTCTACCCGGACGTGCTCGTCACTCGCCAGCGGATCAGCGGCATCCCCGGCATCGACCCGGCCAAGCCCGTCGAGCTGCGCGTCGAGTTCACACGCCTGGGCCAGGGCAAGACGCTGCTGCGCGTCGTGCAGGGCCCCTACACGGAGGAGGCCGCCCTCGACTACTCCGACGGTTGGGAGTCCATCCTCGACCATCTCCAGAACTATCTCGACGCCTCCAAGGACAACGCACGATGAGCGAGACAACGACCGCTACGACGACCGTCATCAGGCGCAAGCCGATGATGTCGATGAAGCAGATCCTCCTGATGAATCTGGGCTTCTTCGGCATCCAGTACTCCTTCGGCATGCAGCAGACGGCCATCAACCCGATCTACAACTTCCTCGGCGCCTCGGCCGACGAACTCCCGCTGCTGAACATGGCCGGCCCGATCACCGGCCTGTTCATCCAGCCGCTCATCGGTTCGCTGTCCGACCGCACCTGGAGCGAGCGCTGGGGCCGGCGCAAGCCCTTCTTCCTCATCGGCGCCGTCGGCTGCGCCGTCTGCCTGTTCTGCTTCCCCTTCGTCTCGGCCATCTGGATGGCGGCCCTGCTGCTGTGGCTGCTCGACGCCTCGAACAACACCGCCATGGAGCCCTACCGCGCCTTCATCGCCGACAAGCTGCCCCCGAGCCAGACGGCCAAGGGATTCCTGGCGCAGAGCTTCTTCACCGGTCTGGGCATCACGCTGGCCAACATCTCGCTCTTCCTGTTCCAGCACGTCCTCTCGGGCATGACGGCGGCCGGCCTGCCGTACTGGGTGTTCGGCTCCTTCATGCTCGGCTCGGTCTGCTCGATCGGCACCGTGCTCGTCTCGGTGCTGACCACCCCCGAGATCCCGCCCTCGCCCGAGGAGCTGGCGCGCCTGCGCTCGAAGCAGAGCGGCAACGCCCTGGCCGGCATCTGGACGGCCATCGTCGAGATGCCCGCCCAGCTGCGCAAGCTCGCCCTGGTCTACCTGTTCCAGTGGTACGCGATGAACGTCTACTGGCAGTACGTGTCGTTGTCGGTCGCCAAGAGCGCCTTCGGCACCAGCGACACCCACTCGTCAGCCTACGAGTCGGCGGTCACCTGGACCGGCCTGATCAACGGGGGCTACAACGTCGTCACCTTCTGCGTGGCCTTCTTCCTCGTGTCCTTCGCCAAGAGGCACGGCGCCAAGTGGGTGCACGCGTCCTGCCTCACGCTCGCGGTGATCGGGCTGTTGATCTTCCCGCACCTGGGCAACAAGTTCCTGCTGTTCCTGCCGATCATCGGTCTGGGCGTCGCCTGGGCCTCCATCATGGGCGTGCCCTACATCATGGCCGTGCGCATGGTGCCGTCGAGCCGCTACGGCGTCTACATGGGCATCATCAACATGATGATCGTCATCCCGCAGCTGCTGGAGACCCTCACCTTCGGCGCGATCTACAAGCACCTGCTCGGATCCAACCCGACCAACGCCATCACCTTCGCGGCGATCCTGCTCGGCTGCGCCGCACTGGCGATGCTGTGGATCAAGGAGCCGCCGATCGTGCGCGACATGGATGACGTCACAGCACCGGCGCAGGTGCAGATGGGGGAGAAGTGATCATGCAGCTCGACCGTTACAAGAAGATCCTCGTCGGCACGGACGGCTCGTCGCTGGCCAGCCCGACCGTCACCCGTGCGGCCCGCCTGGCCGTGACCGACGACGCGGACCTGATCATCGTGTGCGCCTATACGAAGATGCCGGCCCGAGAGGCGGCGAAGGAGCCCAATCTCGAGGGCTCCGTGGCCACGCTCGGCCAGGTGCCCGGCACCGAGGCGGCCACCCTGGCGCTCCAGGAGGCCATGCAGACGGCGCACGCCGAGGGCGCCCGCGTGACAGCGGCCCTGCTCGTCGACGCCGAACCCGCCGCCGCGATCCTCGAGACCGCACGCGACCAGCTGGTCGACGCCATCGTCATCGGCGCCATCCGCGACACCTCGATCGTCGGACGGCTCCTCGGCACCGTGTCCTCCGCCGTGGTGCGCCGGGCCCACCGCGACGTGCTCATCGTGCGCCCAGTGCCGGGCGAGGAGGAGCCGAACGTGGCCGAGGACGTCGAGATCGCCCCGGCCCCGGAGGACTGAGCCATGAGCCTCGATGCCCCCACCGCCCAGTCCCTGGAACTGCGCTGGGACCGCTACGCCCCCCAGATCGCCGTGTCCCTGGCCCGTCTGTACCCCGACCGCGCCGCCGAGATCACCGAGCGGCTCAAGACGATCATCACCGGCGCGCTGACGAAGCGCTCCGACGACCTGAAGCGGCTCGACGAGGCGCGCCTGCTGCGGCCGGACTGGCTCCAGCAGCCGGACATGACCGGCTACGTGTGCTACGCCGATCGTTTCGCCGGGGACCTGCGGGGGGTCAAGACCCACGTGGACTACCTGGACGGGCTGGGAGTGCACTATCTGCACATCATGCCCTTCCTCAGGCCCCGCGACGGCGAGAACGACGGCGGCTACGCCGTCGCCGACTACCGCGCGATCCGCCCCGACCTGGGCACCATGGACGACCTGGAGGACCTCACCGGCGAACTGCGCGAGCACCGCATCTCGCTGGTGATGGACCTGGTGATCAACCACGTGGCCGCCGAGCACGAGTGGGCCCGCAAGGCCCGCGAGGGCGACAAGAAGTACCGCGACTACTTCCTCATGTACCCGGACCGCTCCGTCCCCGACGCCTACGAGCGGACGCTGCCCGAGGTGTTCCCGGACTTCGCCCCGGGCAATTTCACCTGGAACGACGACGCACAGGCCTGGGTGTGGACCACCTTCAACGACTACCAGTGGGACCTCAACTGGGCCAATCCCGACGTGCTGTGCGAGTTCGTCGACCTCATGTGCTGGCTGGCGAACAAGGGCGTCGAGGTATTCCGTCTGGACGCCATCGCCTTCACCTGGAAGCGCATGGGCACGAACTGCCAGAACCAGCCCGAGGTGCACGATCTCGTCCAGATCATGCGCGCCTGCATGCGCATCGCCGCCCCCGCGGTGGCCTTCAAGGCCGAGGCGATCGTCGCCCCGGAGGATCTCATCGCCTACCTGGGCACCGGCGAGCACTACGGGCTGGTCTCCGACATGGCCTACCACAACGAGCTGATGGTGCAGCTGTGGAACTGTCTCGCCACGGCCGACGTCAGGATGACCGAGACGGCCCTGGCGAACATGCCGGCCAAGCCCCCCTCGGCCACCTGGGCCACCTACGCCCGCTGTCACGACGACATCGGCTGGGCCATCTCGGACGCCGACGCCGCCGCGGTGGGGGTCGACGGGTACGACCACCGCCGGTTCCTGTCCGATTTCTACTCGGGCGAGTACAAGACCTCCTTCGCCCGCGGCCTCGTGTTCCAGGCCAACCCGCTGACGGGGGACAGGCGCATCTCGGGCTCGGCGGCCAGCCTGGCCGGGCTGGAGAAGGCGCTGGAGGAGGGCGATGAGCACGGCGTCGACATGGCCATCGCCCGCATCCTGCTCGTGTACTCGATCGTCTGCGGTTACGGGGGAGTGCCGCTCATCTACATGGGCGACGAGCTCGGCATGCTCAACGACACGGACTACGCCCGCGACCCGGCCCACGCCGACGACAACCGCTGGGCGCACCGGCCCTTCATGGACTGGGCCCTCGCCGAACGGGTGGGCCAGGACGAGGAACTGCCCGCGGCCCGCCTCAACAGCGCGATCCGCCACGTCCTGCAGGTGCGCGCCGCGACGCCCCAGCTGCACGCCGGGTTCGCCACCGAGGTGGCCGTCAGTCCGGACCCGCGCATCCTCATCCTCAGGCGCTGGCATCCGCTGGGGCCCCTGGTGGAGGTCTACAACGTCAGCGAGCAGATGGTCGACCTGCACCACGGCGCGCTCACCCAGCACCTGGGCTACAACGCCCGCGAGCTCATCGGCGGCTACGACTACGACCTGCGTCCGGCCACGATCGGCATCTGGCCGTACCAGGCGGCCTGGTTCATCGCAACCTGAGTGGTGGCCCCACCGGGCGGTCCGGCCTGGCGGCGACCGCCCGGTGGGGTGCTCGCCAGTGCGCCCGGGTCTGCGAGAATGGGCGGCAGCAACGAACCTCGAGTGGGGGATGACCGTGCCTCAGCACATGAACGTGGAGAGTTTCAACCTGGACCACCGCACCGTGGCCGCGCCGTTCATCCGGGTGGCCGACGTCAGACGCCTGCCCGCCGGGGACGCGCTCACGAAGTACGACGTGCGCTTCTGCCAGCCCAACAAGGAGCACCTCGAGATGGTGGCCGTGCACTCCATCGAGCACTCCTTCGCCGAGTGCGTGCGCAACCACAGCGATGCCGTCATCGACTTCGGTCCCATGGGCTGCCAGACCGGCTTCTACCTCATCATGGCCGGGGAGCCCGACGTCCCGGCCACCTGCGACCTGGTCGAGCGGACCCTGCGCGACGTCCTCGGGCTGACCGAGGTGCCCGCGGCCAATGAGGTCCAATGCGGTTGGGGCGCCCACCACAGCCTGGAGGCGGCCCAGGCCGCGGCCTCCGAGATGCTCTCCCACCGCGGCGAATGGGAGCAGGTCATGGCCTGAACCCGATCGCATCCAGCCAGATTCGCACCGCCGGTGCGCGTGCTGCGCCCGGGACGAAAGGAGCCGCTCGACGATGGGCGCGACCAACGGAGCTACGCGCATCGAGGCGATCGACCGCGCCCTCGCCCTGCTCGACGACCTGTCGCGAGCGGGGACGGACGGATCCTCGCTGGCCGGTATCTGCGCACGCGTCGGGATGAACAAGTCGACCGCCTATCGCGCGCTCACGACGATGCGCGGGCGCGGCTACATCCAGCAGGACGTCGAGACCGGCAACTACTCACTCGGCCCGGCCGCCTTGACACTGTCGTCCAGGTACTTCGAGGGCGACGCCCTGGTCTGGAGCATGCACCCGGTCATCGTCGCCCTCTCGCGCGAGACCGATGAACTCGTCCATCTCGGTGTGATGCGGGGCGACAAAGTCATCTACCTCGACAAGGTCGAGCCTTCGCGCATCATCCGCGTGCGGTCCGACATCGGTCGTGCGGTGCCCGCCGCGAACACTGCGCTGGGAAGATCGATCCTGGCCTTCACGGGGGTCGGGCGCCAGCAGCTCAGCGCCTACGCCCCAGCCGACGGGCCGCCCCGGACCGAGCACCTGTGGGAGATGATCGGGTTCGCCCGCAGGCACGGTTATTCCTTCGAGGTGGAGGAGTACGAGCCGGGCATCGCCTGCTTCGGTGTGGCCCTTCTGCGCGCTGGCCAGCCCGTCGGGGCGATGAGCGTGACGACCTTCGCCTCCTCTTTCACCGCCGAGCGTCGGGCGGAGTTGCTCGAGGCCGTCTCGAGCGTCGTCCCGCCGTTGCTGCCGAGCGGCATCAACCTGCCTGAACTGCGCCGCTGAGCCGGTCCCGCTTCGCGGCACGGTCCGTCCCCCGGCGCACCCCGGGAGCCGTCAGCGGCCCCTCTGGACGTATGCTCTAGATGTTTCTCGGAACAAACTATATATTTCACTTGCAGAAACATGAATCGAGCGAAGGACCCGATCCTCCATGCATCGAAAGGGGTCTCCTCCATGCCCGTGGACCTGGCCGTCATCACGGCCCACAGGATCATTCCCGTCATCGCCCTCGGCAGCTCCGACAAGGCCGACGGTCTCGCCCAGGCCCTCGTCGACGGCGGTCTGCCCATCGCCGAGGTGACCTTCCGCACCGATGCGGCCGCCGAATCCATCCGGGCGATGGCCGATCGGGGCGACATCCTCATCGGCGCCGGCACCGTTCTCGACGTCGAGCAGGTGCACCGCGCCCTCGACGCCGGGGCAGTCTTCATCGTCAGCCCCGGCTACAACCAGGCGGTCATCGACGAGTGCCTCGGGCTCGGCGTCCCCGTCCTGCCCGGCGCCGCCACTCCTTCCGACATGACCGCCGCCGTCAATTCCGGACTCGACACCGTCAAGTTCTTCCCGGCCGGCGCCTGCGGCGGCCCCGGGACCATCAAGGCCCTGTCCGCCCCGTTCCCGCAGATGCGGTTCGTCCCCACCGGCGGCGTCAATGCCGCCAACATCGGCGAGTACCTCGCCCTCGACTGCGTCCCCGCAGTCGGCGGTTCCTGGATGGTCCCGCCCGGACTCGTCGACGCCGGCGAGTTCGACCGGGTCACCGGACTCGTCGCCGAGGCCGTCGCCGCTGTCGAGAACCGCCGGGGAGGACGACGATGACCGCCGGTATCACCCTCCGCCCCGCCAACCAGTGCGCCTTCGACGCCGCCGGCCTCGGCGAGGTCATGCTGCGCCTCGACCCGGGCGAGGGCCGCATCCGCACCGCCCGTGCCTTCCGCGTCTGGGAGGGCGGCGGCGAGTACAACGTCGTCCGGGGCCTGCGCAAGGTCTTCGGCCTGCGGTCCACCGTCCTGACCAGTCTGGTCGACAACGAGATCGGTCACCTGGTCGAAGAGCTCATCGAGGCCGGCGGCGTCGACACCTCGAACATCCTCTGGGCCCCCGGCGACGGCGTGGGCCGCACGGTCCGCAACGGCCTGAACTTCACAGAGCGCGGCTTCGGCGTGCGCGGCTCGGTCGGCGTCTCCGACCGCGGCGCTACGGCCATCTCGCAGGCCGGGGCCGGCGATTTCGACCTCGACGGGTTGTTCGGCAGGGCCGGCGTGCGCTGGCTGCACACCGGCGGCATCTACGCCGCCCTGTCCGAGCAGGCCGCCCGGACGTGCATTGACGTCGTCAAGGCGGCCCACGAGGCCGGCACGATCGTCTCCTACGACCTGAACTACCGTCCGAGCCTGTGGCGGGCCATCGGCGGCCGGACCCGCGCCCAGGAGGTCAACCGCGAGCTCGCCGAGTACGTGGACGTCATGATCGGCAACGAGGAGGACTTCACCGCCGCCCTCGGCTTCCAGGTCGAGGGCGTGGACGAGGACCTCACCGAGTTGCCCGTGGACGAGTTCAGCGCCATGATCGACCGCGTCGCGACCGTCTACCCGAACTTCAAGGTCATCGCCACCACCCTGCGCGGCGTACGCTCGGCCTCCAGCAACGACTGGGGCGCCATCGCATGGAGCGCACAGGACGGCCTCGTCCGGGCCACCCAGCGCAACGCCATGGAGATCCACGATCGGGTCGGCGGCGGTGACTCTTTCGCGTCCGGTCTCATCTACGGCCTGCTGAACGACGAGCCCCTGCAGACCTGCGTCGAATACGGCGCCGCCCATGGGGCGCTGGCCATGACGACCCCCGGCGACACCTCGATGGCCTCCAAGGCCGAGGTGCTCAACCTGGCCGGCGGCGGCAACGCCCGCGTCGACCGCTGAACCGGCGGGCCGCCCGACTCCCGCCAGCGGCCGCACGAGACGCGCCGGGCAGGGCACTGCGCGGCTCACGGCGCGTCTCGTGCACGCGTCCGACACGTGATGAGAAAATTCCTCAGTGAGTCCTCTCCAGAGCTCCCAGGCCCACGCGGAGCACGCCCGCGCCGACAGGCGCCGGTGGTGGGGACTCATCGCCCTCACCATCGCGCTGCTCATGGCGTCGATGGACAACACGATCCTCAATGTCGCCCTGCCCACCCTGGCCCGTGAGCTGCACGCCACCAACGACGCCCTGCAGTGGACCGTGGACGCCTACCAGCTCACCTACGCGGGCTTCCTCCTGGTGGCCGGCAGCCTCGTCGACCGCTGGGGGCGCAAACGCACCTTCATAACGGGCGTGGCCCTGTTCGGCGCGTGTTCGCTCGCCGCCGGTTTCGCCTGGGACACCGCCGTGCTCGTCGCGGCGAGGGCCCTCACCGGCATCGGCGCCGCCCTCCTCACGCCGTCCACGCTCGCCGAGGTCTCCGTGCTCTTCCGCCGCCCTGCAGAGCGGGCAACGGCCTTCGCCATCTGGTCCGGCGCGAATGGCGCCGGCGCCGCGGTGGGCCCGCTGCTGTCGGGCGCCCTGCTGGGACGTTTCACCTGGTCGTCCATCTTCCTGATCAACGTGCCGCTGGCCGCGGCCTGCGTCCTGGCGGGCACCTGGCTGCTGCCGCGCACCGCGCCGGAGCGGAGCGATGAACGCGTCGACTGGCTCGGCACGGTCGCCTCGATCGTCGGCCTGTCGGTACTGTGCTGGGCCGTCATCTCCGCTCCCGGCCTCGGGCTCGCCTCCCCGCTCGTCATCGGCGCCGCCGTCATCGGACTCGTCGTGCTCGGCCTCTTCGTCTGGGTCCAGGCGCAGACCGCATCCCCGCTCCTGGACCTGGCGCTGTTCAAACGCCGCCCCTTCGCCGTCTCCGTCTCGGTCTCGGGCCTGGTCACCGGCGGGGGAGCAGGCGCCCTGTTCGTCCTGACCCAGTACATGCAGTACGTACTGGCCTTTTCGCCGTGGCAGTCCGGGCTGGCGATCATGCCGGTCGCGGCCTGCATGCTCGTCGGCGCCGTCAGCGCCCCGAAAGCACTTACCGCGATCGGCATCAAGCGCACCGTCGTCGCCGGACTCCTCCTGGTCACCGGCGGTTTCACCGGCCTGGCCGCAGCCGGCCCGTCCATGGCCTACTCGCACCTGGTCGTCGGAGCCTGCGCCTTCGGCCTGGGTGCCGGCGTGCTCCTGCCCGCCGCCACGCAGGCCGTCATGGACTCCCTGCCACCCGGCTCGGAGGGCGCGGGCTCGGCCACCAACAGCGCGCTCATGCAGGTGGGCAGCGCCCTCGGCGTGGCCGTCATCGGCAGTCTGCTGGCCTCCACCTACCGGGTCAGCCTCGCCGGCAGGGCGGTGATCGCGGGCCTGGACGAAGCCACCCGCGAGAAGGTGCTGAGCTCCGCCGGCGAGGCCTTCTCGATGGCGCTGGGCGGCATGGGCGACCTGCTCATCGCCATGCGCGAGGCCTTCTCCTCCGGCATGGCCCTCGGCCTGGGCGTCTGCGCCGGTGTCGTCGCCATGGCGACCATCGCGGTCATCGCCCTGTACCCGATGCACGCCCCGACCGAGCCCGCCGCCGAGCCGGCCGGGCAGCCCGCCGGCACCGTCCCAGGGCAGAGTTGATGCACCTGACCGCCGCCCTTGCCCCGGCGGGTCCCCGTCCGAAACGGCATGCGGGCAGCGGGCCCCGCACACCGCAGGCGGTGGCGCTGCGGCTGCCGTTCTTGGATCGGGAGGACAATCGGGCACCGTGCGGAACCCGCCCACGGGCGAGCGGCCGCGCGTTATCGACCCGGTCCACGGACAACAGGACCGGCAGGGTCATGGCGCCAAGGGCTATAGTTCTTCCCAGCAATCAACGTGCCCGGGGTCGGTGCAAACCCGAACCGGCGGTGACAGCCCGCGAACCAGTTCTGCTGGCCGAATCGGTGGAATTCCGATGCCGACGGTGACAGTCCGGATGGGAGAGCACGTGCAGGCTCGCAGGGGGCCGTGACGGCGCATGCCGCGCACGACCGCTGCGTACACTGACTGCGCCCCGGTCGCAACGAGGCGGCAGGAGACGCGCAGCAGATGAGGACGATCAAGGCGAACCGACCGGCAGCACCGCTCGTCGTGCGCATCGGCGCACCTGCGGCCGTTCTTCTCGTCCTGCTCACCGCCTGGCACCTCATCGCCCTCTCGGGCACCGTCCCGACCGCTCTCCTTCCGGCGCCCGGCAGGGTCCTCACTCGTCTGGTGGCCGATCTGCGGACCGGCGACCTGTTGGCCCGCACGCTCGTGACGGTCTGGGAGGCCGTTCTGGGCTGCGCCCTCGCCACCGTCATCGCGCTGCCGATCGGCTACCTGATCGCCCACATCCGTTCGGCCGAGGCCGCGTTCTCCCCGTACCTGGCCGCCTCGCAGGCCATCCCGGCCGTGGCGATCGCACCGCTGCTGGTCATCTGGGTCGGCTACGGCTTGGTGCCGATCGTCCTGCTGTGCGCCCTGCTCGTCTTCTTCCCGCTCGTCCTGGCGACCGTTCTGGGCGTTCGCGGCATCGACGACGAGATCACCGAGGCCGCTGAGCTCGACGGCGCCTCCGGGCTGCCCATGATCGTCCATGTCGAGGCTCCGATGGCCCGCACGGCGATCCTCACCGGCATCCGCAATGGCTTCACCCTGTCGATCACCGGCGCCGTCGTCGGCGAGTTCGTCATGGGCGGCGAAGGCCTGGGCGCGATCGTCTCGGAGGAGTCCGCCAGCGCCGACACCGCCGGCCTGTTCGCCACGATCATCGTGCTGTGCGCCCTGGCCACGGCCGTCTACCTGGCGCTCGTGCTCGTCGAGCACCTCACCGATCCCTACCGCGGCCCCCGAGGGGCCGGCCCCAGCCCCGGGGCCGATGCGCAGGGCCCCGGACCCGGCGCCGGCGGCCGGCGCCCCGTCCCGGGCTTCCCGCCCGAGCGGGCCCGCACCGCCGACAAGGACAAGGAGCTGATCGCATGATCCTTCCCCATTCCCGCCGCCTGTGGCAGGCCCTGCTGCCGGTCCTGGGCCTGCTGCTCCTCGTCCCGGCCTGCTCCACCGGCCCGTCGGCTGCGCCCGGATCCTCCGCGGGCGGTGACAAGATCGTCGTCGGCCTGACCTATACGGCCGACGTCCAGTTCTCGCCGTTCTACGTGGCCGCCGAGAAGGGCTACTTCGCGGACGAGGGCCTCACCGTGACGCTGCGCCACCACGGCGCCTCCGAGTCCCTGCTCGGCGCTCTGCAGGCCGGCACCGAGGACGTCGTCTACGCCGGCGGCGACGAGATGATGGTCAACCGCGCCTCGGGCGTCGATGTCGTCGATTTCGCCACGGTCTACCAGACCTATCCCGGCGAGCTCATCGTCCCGGCCGACTCCCGGATCGACTCCCCGGCCGACCTGAGAGGTCGCCCGATCGGCGTCCCCGGCAAGTACGGCGAGACCTGGTACACGCTGCTGGCCCTGCTCAACGAGGCCGGTCTGAGCCAGGAGGACGTCGACATCCAGACCATCGGCTTCACCCAGCAGTCCGCCCTCATGACCGGCAAGGTGGACGCCGTCGTCGGTTTCTCCAACAACGACGCCGTCCAGTTCGAGCAGGCCGGTTTCGGCGTCCGCGGGATCGCTCCGAGCACGGGCACCCCGCTGGTCGGCCTGGGCCTGGGCGCCATGGCCGGCACCGTCTCGGAGCACGGCACCGACCTGGTCAAGCTGCTGCACGCCGTCCAGCGTGCCGCCGCCGACTGCGCCTCGGACCCGGACGAGGCCGTCGGACTGTCCGCGAGGTACGTCACCACGCTGACCGACGATGAACAGCGCGCGAAGGCCAAGGCGACCCTCGAGGCCACCAACGCCCTGTACGGCGACGACTTCGGCGCGCAGGACGCCGAGACCTGGAACGCCATGAGCGCCTTCCTGGCGGCCAAGGGCATCACCGCCGAGACCGTCGATCCGCAGGCGGCGTACACCTCGCTGGGCTGATCCCCGCCCGGGGACGGACGGGCGCACCCCGGCCGCACCCGCGGGACGGTGCACGGATGCGGCCGCACCCACGACTAGAGTTGAGCCGCGATTCCCGCGCCGTCCGCCGGAGTCGCGAACCGAGTCCTTCAGGAGTGGATCAATGACATCGGCCGAGCCCAGGACGCTCGTCGAGACGCAGCGGACCCGGCTGTTCGACCGGGCCAGGCCGCTCGACTTCGCACGCGGCGGTCGTCTGGAGGACGTCACCGTCGCCTACGAGACCTACGGCGCCCTGAACAGGGCCCGCGACAACGCCGTGTACATCTGCCACGCCCTGACCGGCGACGCCCACGCCGCCTTCTGGCACGAGGGCGATGCCCATCCCGGCTGGTGGGACGCCATGATCGGTCCCGGCAAGGCCATCGACACGAGCCGCTGGTTCGTCATCTCCTCGAACATCCTCGGCGGCTGCCGGGGCACGACCGGCCCGTCCGACATCGACCCGGCCACCGGCGAGCCCTACGGCCTGAGCTTCCCGCTGATCGACATGCACGACTTCGTCACCGTGCACCGGGCGCTCGTGCGGGCCCTCGGCGTGGACCACCTGCACGCGGTCGTCGGCGGCTCACTCGGCGGCATGCAGGTGCTCGACTGGTCGCTGAGCCACCCCGAGGACACGGAGCAGGCCGTCATCGTGGCCAGTTCCAGCCGCCTGACCGCGCAGAACATCGCCTTCAGCGCCGTCGGCCGCGAAGCGATCATGCGCGACGAGAACTTCTACGACGGCCGCTTCGCCGTCCACGGGACGAACCCCGATGTGGGGCTGGCCGTGGCGCGCATGATGGCGCACATCACCTATACGAGCGAGGAGGGCTTCGAGGAGAAATTCGCCCGCCGCCCGCAGTACGACGCCCGTCATCCCGGCTTCGGCGTCGATTTCGCCGTCGAAAGCTATCTCGACCATCAGGGCAGTGTCTTCGTGAACCGCTTCGACGCCCTCAGCTATCTGTACCTGACCCGCGTCATGGACTACTTCGACCCGTTCGCGGACCCGACCGTCATGGACAGGGTGGCCGGGAGCGGCCTGAAATACCTGGTCATGAGCTTCGACTCCGACTGGCGCTTCGGCACCGCCCACTCACGGCGGATCGTCCGCCAGCTGCACTCGCGCGGCCTGCCGGTGAGCTTCCGCGAGATCAGCGCGCCATGGGGTCACGACTCCTTCCTGCTGAGGATCGACCCCTACCTCGACACCGTGCGCGCCTTCCTCGAACAGCCGGCCATGCCCAGGCCGAGCACCCGCCGCCGCCGACTGGGGAGGCGCCGCTGATGCCACCCGATCGTCTGACCCAGGGTCTGCTGCGTCACGACCTGCAATCGGTTGCCGCGCTCGTCGACAAGGGCGAACGCGTCCTGGACCTCGGCTGCGGCGACGGCGACCTGCTCGCCTACCTGATCGGGGCCATGGACTGCACGGGCACCGGCGTCGAGCGCGATCCCGACGCCGTCATGGCGGCCATCAGCAGGGGAGTGCCACTGGTCGAGCTCGACCTCGACACCCAGCTGGGGGAGTTCGGCGACGACTCCTTCGACGTCGTCGTCCTCTCGCGCACGCTGCAGGCCGTGCTCCGCCCGAAGGAGGTCGTCATGCAGATGCGCCGCATCGGCAGGCGCCTCATCGTGACCATGCCCAACTTCGGCTTCTGGCGCCATCGCCTGCGCCTGCTGAGCGGCCGCATGCCGCAGAGCCACGATCTGCCGTACACCTGGTACGACACCCCGAACCTGCATCACACGACGCTGGTCACCCTCGAGGAGTTCTTCGACGAGTGCGGGCTCAATGTCGACAAGCGCATCCCGCTGGACGGGGAAGGACGCCAGCCGCGCATCGGCGGGCGCCTCATGCAGTACGGTGCGAATCTGCTCGCCGGCTCGGCGATCTACGTCCTGGCGCGCCGCGACTGACCGGCCGGCGGTCGTCCGGTGCAGAATACGGGCACCCGTACTCGCCCGGGAAGACTCTGTCAAAATGACGATCATGGAATCGACTGATCAGAAGATTCTTGCGCTGTTGACCCGCGATGGACGCATGTCTTTCACCGACATCGGTCGCGAGACCGGCCTGTCGACGTCCGCCGCACAGCAGCGCGTCAGGCGGCTCGAGCAACGCGGTCTCATCACCGGTTACCGAGCCCGGCTCGACGGCAGGGTCCTCGGCCGCTCCCTGGTCGCCTTCATCCAGATCACACCGCTCGGCCAGTCGGCGGACGACTCCAGCATCGTCGAGCTGCTCGAGCGGATGCCCGAGATCACCGCCTGCTACTCGGTGGCCGGTGACGCCAGCTACCTGTGCCGGGCCGATGTCGGCACCCCCGAGGAGCTGGACGACCTGCTCACCCGCATCCGCCTCGCCCAGTCCATCACCACCTCGACCACCGTCGTACTGCGCACCATGTTCGCCGACAAGCCGCTCGTCGACGAGCCCGAGGGATGATGGGCGGCACGCCACACCCACCGGCCCCGGTCAGCGCACGGCTGGCCGCCCCCCGCACCGGTCCGGGACCCGCTCCGCCCTGGTGGGCCTCGACCCTCCTGTCCCTCGCGGCCGGGACTCTTCTGGGCTCGTCCTACCAGCCCTACGGTCTGTGGTTCGCCGCGCCCCTCGGCGTCGGCCTGCTGTGCTGGTTGTCCCGTCAGCCGCGCATGCGACGGGTCGTATGGACCGGCTTCGCCGCGGGCCTGGTCCTGTACGCGATGACGGTCAGCTTCGAGTACGTCGTGGACTGGTGGTTGCCGCTGCTGCTCGTGCCGGTCCTGGCCCTATGGGTGGTGCTGACGGCCGTACTCCAGCACTTCGCCCAGTATCTGAGGCTGTGGCCGGTGTGGTCGGCCGCTGCGTGGATCGCGGCCGAGGCGGGGGCCCAGCGCTTCCCGCTCGGGGGATTCGCCTGGGATCGTCTCGGCTTCACGACAGCCGATGCGCCCCTCGGCGGCTACCTGTGGGTGCTCGGCACCGCCGGCACGGGGTTCGCCGTCGCACTCGTCGGCACCGGCCTGCTCGCCGCCGTCGACGCGGCCCGGGCCGCCGGCCACCGGCTCGGACGGACCACGGCGGTCCTGGTACCGGTCGCCCTGATCATCACCGGCGGGGGAGCGCTCCGCGCCGTCCCCGTGCAGGACCCCGACCAGGGCGAGGTGACGATCGCCGTCGTCCAGGGCGATGTCGACGGCTCGGCCGGGCCGCGCACATCGGGCTACGCGCGTTCGGTGACGAACAACCATGTCTCCGAGACGATCATGGCGATGGCCCGTGCCCGTACGGGCATCGACCCGGCGCCCGATCTGGTGCTGTGGCCGGAGAACTCCACCGACATGGACCCGAACAGCGACCAGCGGACGCGCGAGCTGATCGAGCGGGCCCAGGCCATCGCCGGTGTCCCGATCCTGGTCGGCGCCGTGACCGACGGCCCGGGGACCGACGAGCGCCAGACGACGGCCCTGTGGTGGACGGCCGACGGCGAGACCGACCGCTACGCCAAGCGCAATGCGGTCCCCTTCGGCGAGTACACGCCCATGAAGGACCTCGTCTTCAGGCTCGTGCCGATGGCCCGGCAGGTAGGGCGCCAGACGGTGCCGGGGGCGGAGCCCGGCGTCATCGAGGGCGATCTGGACGACGGACGCCGGCTGAGCGTCGGCGACATGATCTGCTACGAGCTGGCCTTCGACTCGACCGTCTACGACACGGAGCGCTACGGCGGCCAAGTGATGACCGTCCAGTCGAACAACGCCACCTACTCGGGCACGGCGCAGCCGCTGCAGCAGTTCACCATCACCCGCATCCGGGCCATGGAGATGCGCCGCGAGATCGTCGTGTCGACGACCAGCTCCTACTCGGGCATGATCGGCGCCGACGGCAGAGTCATCGCCCGCAGCACCCCCGACACGGCCTACGCACGCTCCTTCATCACGCCGATCCGGTCCGGCACCACGCCGGCGATGACGGCCGGTCCCGTCCTCGAACTGGTGGGTGCGGTTCTGGCGGCGACCAGCGCGATCGCCGGAGTGGCCGTGGGGCGCGCGGCCGGACGCGACCGGGATCGCTAAGCTTGGCCCGTTGCGGCGCCACCACCGCTGCAGCGCGATGTCTGACGGCCCGCAGGGGCCCTCTCCAGCACGAGGAGTGCGTCATGGTTGACCGCAAGCGCGAGCCCTTGGACAAAGTGCTCGTCATCATCCCCACCTACAACGAGGCCGAGAACCTGGGGCCCATCGTCCAGCGGCTGCGCGAGGCCGTACCGACTGCGGACGCCCTGGTCGCCGACGACAACTCCCCGGACGGCACCGGCGCCGTCGCCGATCGCCTGGCCGCGGCCGACGACCACATTCACGTACTGCACCGCGCCGGCAAGGAGGGCCTGGCCCCCGCCTACGTCGCCGGCTTCCGCTGGGGCCTCGAGAACGGCTACGACGTGCTCGTCGAGATGGATGCCGACGGGTCCCACCAGCCGCAGTTCCTGCCCGCCATGCTCGACGCCCTGAAGAGCGCCGACATGGTGAAGGGCTCGCGCTGGATGCGCGGCGGGGAGGTCGTCGACTACGACTTCAGGCGCGAGTGGCTCTCGCGCCTGGCCAACATCTGGATCCAGGCGGCGATGGATCTTCCCGTGCGCGACAGCACGGGCGGCTTCAACGCCTTCCGCGCCAGCGCGCTGGAGGCCATGGACCTCGACACGATCGCCTCGAAGGGGTACACCTTCCAGGTCGACCTCACCCGCCGAGTCATCGCGGGCGGCGGCACGGTCGCCGAGGTCCCCATCAGCTTTCCCGACCGCCGGCTGGGCGAGTCGAAGATGAGCGGCTCGATCATCGTCGAGGCCCTGCGCCGCACGGCCGGCTGGGGCTACGAGAAACGCTCGGCCCAAGTCAAGGAGCTCGCCGAAAAGGCCTCGGCCAGGATCAAGCCCCTGCTCGGCAACCCGAAGGACCAGGCCGACCGGGCCCGCTGACGCCCGGGCCCTCCGGCGCTGCGGGCGCCCAGCGGCGGAGGGCCCGGCTGATCGACGACGATCAGTAGTGCGGGGTGTTGCGCACCACCTCGAGGCGCTCTGCGAGCAACTCCTCGAGCTCCGGGATCGAGCGGCGCTCCAGCAGCATGTCCCAATGCGTGCGAGGCGGTTTGACCTGCTTGTCCTCGGGCTGGGTGCCGTCGGAGCGGGCTGCTACGGCGCCGCAGCGCGGACACTCCCACTCGGCCGGCAGATCCGCCTCAGTCGAGAACGTGATGTCGAAATGATGGCCCTTGGGGCAGTCGAAGCCCAGGACCCTGCGAGCGGCGAACTCGACGCCCTCCTCATCCTCGAAGCTCTTGGCCCCGAGGCCCATACCGCGCAATGCTCGATCTGCCATCTCATTTTCCTTCTTGTTGTCCATAGCCTTACGAGCGGCCCTGCAACGCCCGTGTGCAGCGACAATGATGTCGTGCCGGTTTCAACGATTTGTTCATCACCATTGTTCCATGGACGAGTACCCCCTGCACTCACCCGCCATCGCCCATTAAAGCCCCGATCCGTGGACGCCGGCCGCCGAGAGGGCGGAACCCGTCACCACAGATCAAGATCCACGCACAGGGCCTTCAACTCGTCGATCCGGTTCGAGACGATGCCGTCGACGCCGGCATCCAGCAGGGAGCGCATCTGGCCGGGGGCATCGATCGTCCAGACGTGGACACGCATGTCGCGGGCACGGGCTGTGCGCAGCAGGTTGCGGGTGAGCACCTTGACGCCGACCGGCCCCATCCGCTGGCGCACCGGGACCTGGAAGGCCTGCACGCCCGCGTTCACGAAACGGGGGAGCAGGGGCACGAAGGACGACCAGGCCACAGCGCCCGGGGACGCCGAGACGGCCACGCGCGGACCCATGATCCTGCGGAAGGCCGCCAGCCTCCCGGGGCTGAAACTGGCCACGCAGACCCTGGCGTGGGCATTGTGACGGCGGATGGCCCGCACGAGCGGCAGGACGGCATTGGGCTCCTTGATGTCGATGTTGATGCGCGTGTCGGGCAGTGCCTCGAAGACCTCGTCCATCGTGGGGATCGGTTCACGACCGTCGATGCGGGCGGCCCGCACCCGGCCCCAGTCGAGCTCGGCGATGACCCCCGCACGGTCGGTGACGGGGTCGAGCCTCGCGTCGTGGAAGGCCAGCAGCTCGCCGTCGGACGTGGCCCGCACATCGGTCTCGATGTAGCGGTAACCCAGGTCGTTGACCGCGTGCTGGAAGGCCGGCAGGGAGTTCTCGAGCTCCTCGCCGATACTGCCGTCCCAGCCACCGCGATGGGCGAACGCGGCGAAGGGCGCATCGAAGTACGCGTACTCGCTGGCATTGCGAATCGAGGCGCGCACGGTACGGACAGCGCCTCTCAGCGAAGACCCGGAACGCGGGACAGCAGCCGGGCCGCCCAGCCGGGGGCCCAGGAGGGGACGCCGACGAACAGCAGGACCACGTAGAGGAGGACGGCGGCGAGGGCGACGAAGACGCAGACGCCGATCGCCTTGGCCCTCGTGGACCAGCACTCGACACGACGCACGGTCATCATGACGCCGACGGTGATGCGGTGGGCCCAGCGGAACTCGCTGGCCAGGACGGCCATGCCGATGAGAAAGAGCGGGATGCCGCCGGGACCGGGCAGCCAGCCGGTGAGCGCCGCCAGGACGAGGAGCAGCGCACCGACGACGCCGACGCCGATGCGGTAGGTCAGAGAACTGGCCGGATTGGCATGGATGCGGGCGCGCCAGGCGAAACGTTCGCGGCGGGGGATCTCCCAGCGGTGCATGGCGGGCCGGATGCCGCTGGCGATCAGCGGCTCCGTCAGGCCTCCACCGGCGTGCCCGGAGAGCTCGCCGATGCGGGGCAGCGAGGCCAACGTGCGCCCGATCCTCCCGCCGATCCCGGCTGCGGCGGGGAGCTCACGCGGGCCGACGGCGCGGAGCCGCTGCCGCGACTGCCCCTCGAAGACCTGTGCTGCGCCCATGACATCCATGGTGCCAGAAGAACACGCCGATGGCGCATTCCCGGCGTCCGCCTGGGGGCCGTGCGGGGGCCCTGCCCCTCGGGGGATGCACCCGTGGTCGGACCCTCGTCGGACCGCGGCGGCCAGCCGCGGGTCACTCGTAGAAGGGCTCCACATGGGCGCCGAGGGCGTTGAGCCTGGTAGGCAGGTCCTCGTAGCCGCGGTTGATGACGTAGACGTCGCGCAGGACGCTGCCGCCCCTGGCCGCGAGCATCGCCAGGAACAGGCAGACGGCGGGGCGCAGGGCCGGCGGTGAGACCATGTCGCGGCCGCGCCAACGCGTCGGCCCCGTGATGACGAGGCGATGCGGATCGAGCAGCTGCACGCTGGCACCGAGCTGCGAGAGCTGCAGCAGATGGATGGCCCGGTTCTCGAACACCCAGTCGTGGATCTGCGTCTGGCCGTGGGCCGCCGCGGCGATGACCGCGAAGAACGGCAGATTGTCGATGTTCAGGCCGGGGAACGGCATCGGGTGGATCTTGTCCGGTGGAGCCTTCAACTCGCTGGGGTGCACGGTGATGTCGGTCAGACGGGTGAGGCCGTTGCCGGACCGGTACTCCTCACCGAGGGAGTAGTCCAGGCCCATCTCCTCGCCGAGCACCGCCAGCTCGATCTCGAGGAACTCGATGGGTGCGCGCTCGACAGTGAGCTCGGAGCCGGTGACGACGGCAGCGGTGACGAGGCTCATGGCCTCGATCGGGTCCTCGCTGATCTGGTACGAGACATCCATGCTGGGGGCCTCGTCGAGGCCGTGGATGATCAGCGTCGTGGTGCCGATGCCCTCGATCCGCACACCGAGCAGCATGAGATAGGCGCACAGGTCCTGGACCATGTAGTTGGACGAGGCGTTGCGCACGATCGTCGTGCCGGGCGTGACAGCGGCGGCCATCAGCGTGTTCTCGGTGACCGTGTCGCCGCGCTCAGTGAGGACGATGCGACGTTCGGCCCCGCGGTCGCGGTCGGCCGTGACGTTGTACTGGCCGCTGGTCGCGCGCACCCGGACGCCGAAGTGGCGCAGGGACTGCAGATGGGGCTCGACGGTGCGCACCCCCAGATCGCAGCCGCCGGCGTAGGGCAGCCGGAAATCCTCGTAGAAGCGGCTGAGCGGCCCCATGAACATGATGATCGAGCGCGTCCTGCGGGCGGCGGCCTCGTCCATGGCGGCCAGGTCGAGCCCGCCGGGGCGGTGCAGTGTCAGGTCCCTGCCGTCGGCCGACCACGAGACCTCGACGCCGATGCTGGTGAGCACCTCGAGAAGACGGTTGACCTCCTCGATGTGGGCGATGCCCTTGAGCACCGTGCGACCGCGGTTCAGCAGGCTCGCGCACAGCAGTGCGACGGCGGCGTTCTTGCTGGAACGCACCTCGATGGAGCCCTCCAGATGGGTCTCGCCGCCGATGCGGAAGTTCAGGGCGCTCGTATTGCCCGGCACGATCAGGGGCGACTCGAGGGCGTTGGCGATGCGGTTGATCGTCTCGAGGGACAGATTCTGATGCCCCGACTCGATCCTGTGGATCGCGCTCTGGCTCGTGTTGAGCTCGGCGGCCAGTTGGTTCTGCGTCATGCCGCGCTGCTTGCGGGCATCCCGGATGAGGCGACCGATGTTCGCGGGGGTCGGTTCCTGTGTCACGGCGACATCATAACTCATGCATAACTCATGCGTGAGATATTCCATGATCACGCACGATCCTGGACGCGCCCCGCACGGTGATGTCGCCCAGAGCGAACGGGTAGGCGGGCACCGGACGGGCAGGATCCGATCCTCTACAGTGACAGGCATGAGCGCTCATTTCGATGTTGTTGTTCTCGGTGCCGGCCCCGGCGGCTATGTCGCCGCCATCCGCGCAGCGCAGCTCGGCAAGAAGACCGCGATCATCGAGAAGCAGTGGTGGGGCGGCGTCTGCCTCAATGTGGGCTGCATCCCGACGAAGGCCCTCCTGCGCAACGCGGAGCTGGCCCACATCGTCACCAAGGAGGCCGCAGCTTTCGGCATCGGCGGCGACATCACCGTCGACTACGGCAGGGCCTTCTCCCGCAGCCGCCAGGTCAGCGACCGCATGGTCAAGGGCGTTCACTTCCTGATGAAGAAGAACAGGATCACCGAGTACGACGGCTACTGGGGCACCTTCGTCGATGCGAGGACCCTGCAGGTGGCCAAGGAGGACGGGACCGCGGACACCGTCACCTTCGAGAACTGCATCATAGCTGCCGGCGCCACCGCGAAGCTGCTGCCCGGCACGAGCAGGTCGGCCAATGTCTACTCCTTCGAGGAGATGATCCTGTCCGAGCAGCTGCCCGGCTCGATCATCATCGGCGGTTCAGGCGCCATCGGCACCGAGTTCGCCTACGTGCTGGCCAGTTACGGTGCCGAGGTGACCGTCGTCGAATTCCTCGACCGCATGGTCCCGAACGAGGACGAGGAGATCTCCGCCGAGCTCACCCGCGAGTACAAGAAACTCGGCATCAGGATCATGACCGGCACCGCGGTGCAATCGGTCGTCGACACCGGCACCGGCGTGGACGTCACCGTGGCCCCGGCGGGGGGCGGTTCCTCGCAGGCGCTGCACGCCGACAAGATGCTTCAGGCCATGGGCTTCGCCCCGCGGGTCGAGGGCTACGGCCTCGAGAGCACCGGCGTGGCCCTCACCGAGCGCGGCGCCATCGCGGTCGACGAGTACTGCCGCACCAGTGTCCCAGGCATCTACGCCATCGGCGACTGCACCGCCAAGATGATGCTCGCCCACACCGCAGAGGCCATGGGGGCCGTCGCTGCCGAGACCATTGCCGGCGTCGAGACCATGCCCGTCGACTACACGATGATTCCTCGCGCCACCTATTCGCAGCCGCAGATCGCCAGCTTCGGCCTCACCGAGAAGCAGGCCAGGGACGCCGGTTACGAGGTCAAGACGAGCAAGTTCCCGTTCAGCGCCAATGGCAAGGCCGTCGGCATGGGCGCCGGCAATGGTTTCGTGAAGCTGGTCGCCGACGGCCGCTACGGCGAGCTCCTGGGCGCCCACCTGATCGGCGAGGGCGTCACCGAGTTGCTGCCCGAGTTGACCCTGGCCCAGAAGTGGGACCTGACGGCCGGTGAGATCGCACTCAATGTCCATGCCCACCCGACCCTGTCCGAGGCCCTGAAGGAGGTCGCCGAGGGCATCGAGGGCCATATGACGAACCTCTGATCGCACTCGGCGTCCTTCCCCGCGAGCACCGGTGCGCACCTCCGCGGTGCCCACCGGAAAGCACGGTGTCCGCGGGCCCGGCGGCGGGGGAGGGGCGGACGGGGAGTGGCGATTTCAGCGCCGACGTCCGCCGGGCACGCCGCAGACGAGCAGATCGAGGCGCCAGAGGATCCCCACTGCGGCGAGTACCGTGATGGCGGTGGACAGGGGCGCCCTCGTCAGCTCGATGGCGAACAGGGCTCCGAAGAACGGCGCCTTCTGGTTGAGTGCGAGCACGCAGCCGGCACCCGTAATGGCCAGCACCATCGTCGTGGCCGGGTCGAGCCTCGCGACGCCGCCGAGGCAGGCACCGAGGCAGGCGCCGACGGCCAACGAGGGCGTCAGCAGGCCGCCGGTCGAACCGGTGACGAGTCCCACCGCAGTGCCGCAGGCCTTGGCGAGCAGCAGGACGGCCAGCGCGGGCAGTGGGACGCCGCCGGTGATGACGGCCTGGACGACCACTTGGCCGTTGCCGACGATGCGCGGCTGCCAGACGGCCAGTCCCGCGACGGCGAGCGCACCGAGCGGGACGGTCCAGATGAGCATGCGGGTCGGCGGCGCGTACTTCTTGGCGACGCCGATGAGCGCGTTGAAGCACCGGCCGGCGACCAGCGCCGCGACCACGACGACAAGGGCCCACGGGCCGCACACGGCGGCGGTCCGACTCGTCGGCAGCTCGTAGATCGGCCGGTTGCGGTTGAAGACCCACGAGACGAGCGTGGCGATACCGCAGATCAGGCCGGTCAGCCCCGCCTGGGCCCACCCGCGGCGAGTGCGCAGATCGGGATGCAGGACCAACTCGATCGTGTAGAGGGCGGCCGCCACTGGTGCATTGTAGATGGCTGCCAGACCGGCGCCGGCCGCCGAGCCGATGAGCAGACGACGGGTCTCCTCGCCCACCCCCGTCCGGTCGAGAACCGCCTGGCCGCCGATCGCGGCGAGGATGCGCGGGGCGGCCTCCCGTCCGAGTGACATGCCCGCGCCGACGATGAGCAGCTGGGCCAGGGCGTCGGCGGTGTCGACCAGTGCGGGCATGCGGGCGCGCCTGGCGGGATCCGGGTCGACGGCCTGGGCGATGCCGGGCGGCATGCCCCTGGGCCGGCGGCGGATGCGCCACCAGCAGCAGCCGCAGACCAGGCCCGCCAGCCCCGCCACGAGCAGGCGACGCCAGAGCGGCGCCGCGCCGACGCCGTCCGGGGCGGCCGTGCAGTCGAAGCCGAAGGAGCCCGTCTCGATACCGATGGACAGGTACCGGACCAGTGAGCCGATGAGGCCGGCGACCACCGCCACGAGCACGACGACGAGGCCCAGGCGCACCCGGTCGCATGCCCGAGCCGGGAGCCGCCCGCTCACGTGCCGCCCTCGGCCGCGACTCTGGCCGCCTCGATCCGGGCCGTGTCCGGGTCGAGGTAGACACCGGCGCGGTCCAGGGGTTCTCCCCGCTCGCCGAACCGGAAGACCAGCGGTTGGGCAGCCGGGACGTTGAGCCGCTCGACCTCGGCGGCGCCGAGTCCGCAGATGAGCAGGCACAGCGCGCGCAGCGAGTTCCCGTGCGCGACGACCGCAATGGGGCCCTCGGCCGCGACGAGCCGCCCGCGCAGTCGCGCCCAGAGGGGACGCACGCGCTCGACGACGTCCGCCAGCGACTCGCTCATGCCGGGCCGCAGGGGACCGAGCCCGGCTCCATCGAGCCCGCGCCAGGTGACGCGCTGCTCTTCGGTGGCCGCCGGCGGTTTGCCCGGCAGGGTGCGCCGCCAGACGAAGAAGGCCTTCTCACCCCAGCGGCTGCGGCACTCCCGCTTGGACACGCCCGTCAAGCAGCCGTAGTCGCGTTCGGCCAGACGCCAGTCGACGTGCAACGGGGCATCGGGACACAGGAGCCGGTGGATGCCCTCGGCGGTGCGCGAGGCGCGCAGCAGGGGAGAGGTGACCATCAGGCGGGGGCGCAGTCCGGCGTCGGCCATGAGCCGGGAGGCCGTGCCGATCTGGGCCGAGCCGCGCGGCGACAGGTCGACGTCGAGCAGGCCGGTGAAGATCTGCTCGGCGTTGTAGCAGGACTCGCCGTGACGGACCAGGACGAGAGTGCGCCGATACCGCGCGTCATCGGGTCGCGCATCACTGGTGCTCATCCTCGCCCTCCCGCCTCCGGCCCCGACAGTCTACGACGGGCCGACAGGGGCCGGACGCAGGGCGGTCCCGGCCCACCGCCTCTCATGGAACCCGACGGAGAAAGGGGGCGGTTCAGGTCCGAGGGCCCTGGAGACGGGTCGCACGGCCGTACGCACCGGTCGCGGCGGTGCCGGCCGGGTCCGGCACGGTGATGGAGCGCACGGCCCTCCGGGCTCCCGCGTACCTGCGCAGCTGGTCGGCGCTCGGATAGCGCCCGTACAGCATGATCAGCTCGTCGACGGTGGTCGCGGGCAGCTTGTCCTCGCCCTCGACCTCGATGAGCCTGCGGGTGACGATACTGCGTCGGAAAGCCTCCGGATCGCGCCCCAGACGCAGCCGCTCGACTTCGACGCCCTCGGCGGTGACGGCGGCGACGACCCTGTCGAATTCGGCCAGCTGGCCGGGATCGACCTTGTCAGCCGCTTGTTCATAGATGCGGATACTGCGCATGCGCCGCCCCTCGCCCCCGGTGGGCCCCTGACCGGGCTCGATGATGCCCCGATCCTAGTCCTGCCGGTCCTGCGACGGTCCGACCGCTCGCGGAGCGGGGAGGCCACCGGCCCTGCCCCGCACGACACCGCGCCGCACGGTGAAGTGCCAGCTCAGACCATTCATGGTGAGCACCTTCGGACGCAGCTCGTCGGGCAGGATGCCGGTGCGGTCGGTGTAGCCGAGCAGGTACTCATCGAACGGGGGGAGCGTATACGACCTCGCCAGAGCGCGCTCCAGTTCCCTGGTCGTAACGCCGTCCTGCCAATCGGCCAGGTAGTGGTCGCCATCGCGATGGTAGCCGGTGCCCAATTCGAGAGCCCGTCTGGCGCGAGAGCGCCCCAGGCGCGTCCACCAGGCCAGATCGTCGACGGTCGCCGGGCCGTGCGAGGCGACATAGCGCGTGGCCAGCGCGGCCAAGGCCTCCTCCTCGCCGGTGAGCTCCAGCTGGGGGACGGGCAGGTGCTCGGCGAGCCTGAAGGTCTCGTCGCCGCCGGCCCTGGCACCCTGGACCACCAGGCCCTCACCGCCGAGCGCCCGCATCAGATGCGGGCCGCGGCCCTCGGCCGGATCGATGCCGGCATCGGCGAATGCCCGGTAGCACTCGCGGCGCGTGCGGGGCCCGTCGGCCAGGGCCGCGTGCAGCACGCGCCGCGGTCCGTCCAGGCCCGGCTCCAGCCCCAGTTGCGAGCGGCGCCTCCCGGCGGCCCTCTCGGCCGCGGCCATGCCCAGCGCGCTGAGCCAGGCGGTGTCCTCGGCGGCCAGGTAGTGCAGGGTCCCGCGCTGGGGCCAGCAGCGGACGATGCGCCCGGCGGCGAGTTCGGCCTCGGCCTGGCCCGTCCACGACCTGCTGCGGCGGCGGCCCTGACGGATCGCGATCGCCTCGAGACCGCCGACATAATTCTGCCCCTGGATCGCGAGCATCCACCGGCAGACGTCGGCAGGCGTCAGTCCCGGACCGGTGAGCGGATGGGCGTCCGACGGAGCCAGCAGCTGGGCGATCAGTCGCCGCGCGGCGATCTCACGGGTCTTCATGGGCACCTCGCAACGGTACCGAGTACCGGCCCCGCGGATACTGCGCGACCACGGGTTGTCGGCGGGCCGGATTGCCCCCGGCGTCAGGTCGGTTCCGGCCGCGGTGACCGTGTCCCAGTCCCGCGCCCTCTCCGCTCGGGTCTGCATGATTGCCCGATAATGAGCATTATGTCAGTAAACATCGTCTTCGCGTCGTTTCCCCCGGCGAACCGCTCCCCCGATCGCTCCACGGCAATCGAAACGCCAGCCGCAGCTCATGCGACCGCGGAAACGCCGTACCGGCAACGACAACGATGTTGAGAGCCCCCCGGCGGCCCAACTCAGCGCTCTCGGAACGCGGCGCCCGATCGCCCTTGACCGGGCGCCGGTCCGAGAACCCTTCGAGAGCTTGTGGCCAGCGATGGGCAGATCGGATAGCCACAAGCTCAGGAGCGCCCGCACGACCGGCTTCACAACTCCATCGCACAAGCACCCCACGCGGACACCGCACGGGAATCAAAGGGTGGGAACCCGAGTGGCGCATATTTTCCGCGCAGAAGCAATGCTCTCACATAGCGCGAGCTGTGAATACATTATGTATCGATATTTCACTCTACGCGAACAAGGTTGTTCACAACCCGCCGCGCCACACGCACCTGGTGCTCGTGGCGTCCTCTCCCCCGCTCACCCGGTGACGGTACTCTGCTGCTCATGGCTGATCTACGTCTGCTGTGGACTCCCGACATCGCCGAGCAGAAGGCGCGGCTCGCCCGGCTCGCCGAGCTGGTGAGTCAGGCCGGCCTGGATGCCGTCGTAATGGCGCCCGGCGCCGACATGCGATTCGTCCTGGGGCGCTCTCAGGGCTCGCACGAGCGCTTCACCGGCCTCGTCGTGCCGGCCCACGGCGATCCGTTCCTGGTCGTCCCCGCGCTCGAGCGCCCCGGCTGGGCCGGGTCGCCCGCCGAGCAGATCGGTCTGGACATGCCCACCTGGGAGGACGGCGACACCGCCTACGAGCTCGTCTCGGCCAGGCTCGGCGCCGGCGCCCGCGTCGGCGTGGACGACTACATGCCCAGCATGCACACCACCGGTCTGAGCACGGCGCTCGGCGCGGGTGCCGCTGCCGGCGGCCCGGTCATCCGGACCCTGCGCATGGTCAAGACCCCCGATGAGCTCGAGGCGCTGCACGGCGTCGGCGAGGCGATCGACCGCGTTCACGCCCGTATCGGCGAATGGTTGCGTCCGGGCCGTACCGAGACCGAGATCGGCGCCGACATCGCCGCAGCGATCGTCCAGGAGGGTCACTCCCACGCCGATTTCGTGATCGTCGGGTCCGGCCCCAACGGCGCCAGCCCGCACCACGAGCAGTCCGACCGCGCCGTCCGGGCCGGCGAGTCCGTCGTCATCGACATCGGCGGCCCGGCGCCGAGCGGCTACTTCAGCGATTCGACCCGCACCTACGTGTGCGGCGAGCCCACCGACCCCGAGTTCGAACGGGTCTGGCGGATCGTCACGGACGCCCAACGGGCCGGTGTCGACGCGGCGCGGGCCGGGGCGACCTGCTCCGGCGTGGACGCGGCCGCCCGCAGGGTCATCACGGAGGCCGGCTACGGCGAGTACTTCATCACCCGTACCGGCCACGGCATCGGCATGGAGGTGCATGAGCACCCGTACATGGTGCGGGGCAACGACCTGCCGCTGGAGCCCGGCATGGTCTTCTCGGTCGAGCCCGGCGTCTACCTGCCCGGGCGTTTCGGCGTGCGCATCGAGGACATCGTCGCGATCGGCCCCGAGGGGGGCCCGGTACCGTGCAACCACAGCTCGAAGGATTGGCGGTTGCCGGGCTGACGGCGGGGCCGGGTCCCGGCGGCCGTCCGAGGACGGGACGGGCACGCGACGGCCAGGCTGAGCCCCCGTGAGCGGACGACTCCATCATCGTCATACGATTGGGGCCTCGTCTGTCGCCTATGTGGTGCAGGCCATCGTCAACAACCTCGGACCGCTGCTGTTCGTCATGCCGAATCCCTGCGCGGGCCTGCTCGTCGCCATGGCCGTTGCGGCAATTCGCTGGCCTCGGAGGCCTTCCCGCGCGGCGGTACGGCGCCGTTCGCCCTGCTGGCGCTCGGTGGTGACGCCGGCTGCGGCCTCGGACCGGACCTGGTCGGTCATGCCGCCGATCGCCTCGGCTCGCTCTCGACGGGTCTGGCAGTCGGTCTGGTCTTCCCCGCGACAGTCCTCGTCGTGACGACGACGGTCCACGTGTCCGGGGGCAGGGGTTCCCCCCGCCCCCGGTGGGGGCCGGCCGGTCTCAGTCGAGGCCTTCGCGCCTGGACCAGTAGGCCAGGCCGTTGGTGAAACCGCCCTGGATCGCGGCCTCGAAATGGTCGGCGCCCTGCAGCGGGTCGAGCAGGACGGTCATGCCCGCGTCCTGCGCGGCCTGCGAGACGGCCACGGCATCGGGCCCGAAGGTGCCGTCCTCGGTGCCGTAGGAGAAGTAGGCCCACATGTCCTCGTAGTGGTTCTCGCCGAGGATGGTCAAGGGCTTCACCGCGTCGTAGGCCGCCTGGTCACCGCCGAAGACGTTCTCGAGGTTCCACTCGGGATGCTCCTCGCCCTGGTAGAGCTCACCGGAGATGTCCAGGATCGTCCCGAACAGGTCGGGGTGCTTCGCGCCGAACAGGATCGAGCACAGGCCGCCGTTGGAGTAGCCCGCGACCGTCCAGTCGTCACGGTCGGCGGAGACGTTGAGGTTGTCCCCGATCCAGTTGACGACATCGGTCGTCACATAGGTCTCGACACCGCCGTAATAACTGGTGTCCATGCACAGCGTGTCATTGTCGGGATCGCCGAGCTGGTCGGCGAGGACCACGATCGGGGCGATGCCCTCGTGGGCCGCGGCGTAGGCGTCCAGGATCGCCGCCACGCTCGTCGGATCGGGATTGCCGGGCTGTCCCATCATCATGATGATGACCGGCAGCTTCGGCGCGTCCTCGACGAGCGCCGCAGGGGGCAGGTAGACGCCGGCGGACCGGGCGTCGAAGCCCGAGACGGTCGAGGGGATCGTCACATAGCCTGTCGTCCCGGCGTCCGGCATACCGGACGGCGCCGTCCAGGTGGTCGGATCGATGCGCCCGGAGTCGCTGAGGGCCGGCACGGAGATCGTCGTCCCCTGGTCGTAGCCGATGAGCGCACCGACGGTCTTGTCGATGCCGTAGACCTTGTTGACGCCGAGCACCGCTCCGGCGAGGAAGACGAGGCTCGCCAGCACGGCACAGCATCGGCGTCTCCAGGTGGACCAGCGGAAGTTCGCGACGGCGATGCCGATGGCGGCGAAGCAGCCGACGATGATGGCCCTCGCGGCCCACGGGATCGGGCCGCCGGCGACGTTGAGCCCCTTCTCGACCACGAGGAGGGCCAGGGCGCCGAGCACGGCGCCGTTGAGGGCGCAGACGCAGGCGGTGACCGCCCAGCGGCGCTTGCGCCTGATCAGCAGCCCGGCCAGGGCCAGCGCGCAGACGGCAGCGGCGGGCACCAGCTCGGCGGCATCGACGATGCGCCTGCCGGCGAGCCAGGCGAGCACCGATCCCAGCCATCCGCTGAGGGCGTTCATGAACCGCTCACCCCCGCCGGACGCCGCGAACGGATCATTCTGGAGATCACCGTGCGCCAGTTCACCTGGTCGGTGTCGCTGAGGTAGGCGGTGGTCAGGGCCCCGCCGATCGCGGGCAGCTGACTCGGGTCGGCGTAGACGAGGTAGACGGGCCGGAAGCTGGGCCCGAACTTGGACTTGAAGCGGTGCAGCGAGGTGAAGTCGTAGTACGGCTCGATCGCATCGGCGAGCTGGTCGACGAAACCGGTGATGGCGTCGGAGACCTGGTCCTCGACGGGCTCGTTCTCGCGCTCGACGCGGGCCAGGGGCGAGCCTGACAGGCTCATCACCTCGTAGCCCTCGTCCTGGAAGGTGAGGGCGGCCGTGCCGATGAGCAGCTCCATGCCGGAGTGGAAGGCCTTGGGGTGGTCGCTGCGGCGCATGACGTCGAGCAGCCAGCCGGTCACCCGCCCGTCGGTGTGGAACGGCAGCCAGGAGGCGACGGCATGGACGCGCCCGGCCTCGTCGACCGCGACCTCGCAGCGCACGGCCGGGTCGTCCATCTCGGCCAGGCCGCCGAGGGTGAAGCCCATGGGCGGCAGCGCCTGCTCGTCCTGCCAGTCCTCGACGACCCGGACGATGCCGCGGCGCAGCTGCGCCGGGCACAGCGGCAGGCTCGTCCACTCCACGGTGATGCCCTCGCGCCTGGCCCGGTTCATGGCGGTTCGGACGTCCTGGAAGCGCTTGCCCCTGAAGGCCACCTCGCCGAGCTCCAGGTGCGACTCCTCGGCGATCTGCATGGCATGCCACCCGCTCGCGCGTGCGGCCCGGGCGAACTCCGGGCCGACCGAGTAGAAGCAGGGAACGAGCCCCTGCTCGTCGCAGTAGGCGCTGAACTGGACGGCCGTGCGCATCTGGTCGCTGCTGAGGGGCTCCCCCACCGTCAGGGCGACGCCGTGCGAGGCGCGGTAGGCGACGGCCGACGCCCGGTCCGGCCCCAGCCAGTGGATGGCCCCGGGCCAGGCGGCCATCCACGAGAAGAGACCGCCCTTGCCCTCGACGACGAGCTCGCGCACGCGGGTCCTGTCGCGGGCGGTGCGCGCCGGGCCGACCGTCATGTCACGCACGAGCATGACGAGGAAGGCCAGTGTGGTCAGGAGCGGGATGAGATTGGCGACGAGCCCGGTGAGCAGGGAGTCGGCGGTCAGTCTCAGCGACATGCCGACGAATACCTCCAGGCCGAGTACGCGCGCGAAGGCGTCGTGGACGAGGTCGCCGGGCCGGGCGCTGGGCTCCCACAGTCCTGACGCGATCCAGCCGGTGACGACGAAGGCCGCCACCCCGATCGCATACACGCCGACGTAGCGTGCAAGACGCGTCACCACCTCGCGGTGGGACAGCCGGACGACGAACAGACCGCCGCAGGCCAGCAGCAGGATGATGATCGCCACCGGTTCGAGCACCGACACGAGGTTGACCGTCATGCGCAGGACGAACTGGCCCCGGCTCGGGGTGCCGGGTGCGCTCCACATCTCGACGAGATCGGGCAGCCCGGCGATGAGCGGAAGCACCGTCGTGACGCCCGTGGCGATGTTGACGCCGAGCGCCCAGAACCAGGCCGAGCGGCGCCCGCGCAGCAATCCGACGCAGACCACGAGCAGGATCAGCGAGGGCAGCACCGTCACGAGCAGGGTCGGGAACCCGGCGGTCTTGTGCAGACGGGCCAGCACGCAGGCGTGCTGACTGGCCAGTGAGCAGATGACGCGCAGTTCGGAGGACTCGAAGGAGCCGGTGCGCAGATAACCGCTGAACTGGCTCAGCGGGCTCTCGACGGCCGCCGACCAGGCCGAGACGATGGGACCGATGCTGGTGCAGGCGACGACGAGCGTCACGAGCGCGCGCCGTTCGGACAGCACCGGGCGGACACCGGTGCGTCGGCGCCCGCGCCACATGACGGCGCCGAGCGCGACGCCGACGAGCATCGAACCGCAGGCGACGCAGACCGTCGAGGTCGCGTCGTACAGCAGCAGGGTGACGGCCACCGTCAGTCCCGCCCAGCGCGCCCGCGAGCACCACAGGCGGGACAGGCCTCCCGAGACCGCCATGAGCGCACCCATGAACGCGGGGAAGGCGCCCGTCACCCAGCCCTCGCGCATGATCGTCGCCCAGTCGGGCCACCAGGGATGGATGACCCAGGTCAGTGCGGTGGTGAACAGGAAGCCCGACAGATGGCAGGCGAGCAGGACGATGCCGTAGCGCCAGGAGCCGAGGCGACGCTCGACGGCCGGCCCGGCGGCCAGTACAGCGGCCAGCACGACGAACAGCGCGGCCCAGGTGCCCGGGGCGATCAGTTCCAGGCCGATGCGGCTCAACCGGATCGTGTCGGGGTCGAAGCGCAGCTCGGACTGGTGGCTCACCGAACCTATCTCATCGGGGCCGGACAGGGCCAGGTGTCCTCCCCGGATCGTCATCGCCAACGAGACGAGTGCCAGCGCGAGGCTGACGGGGGCGCGCCCGAGACGGACGCCCCAGGCCCTCAGGCCCGAACCGATACGGCGAACGGGCACGGATGCCCTGCGCGCTGGATGATTGCTGCCGGCTGCCTGCACGACCCCCGATGGTAGGGCCCCCTGCAGGTGCAGGCCGGTCCCGGTCAGGATCCGGCCGGCGCCGGGCGGGGACGGGGAACCTGCCGGCGCGGGCAACAGGTTCAGGACAGCCTGGCAGTGATCAGCTCGCGCACGCGCCTGGCATCGGCCTTGCCGCCCAGCTGCCTCATGACGGCCCCGATGAGGGCGCCGACGGCCTGCGTCCTGCCGCCGCGGATCCTCGCGGCGACATCGGGGTTCGCCTCGATGACGGCATCGACGGCCGCGGTCAGGGCGCCCTCGTCACTGACCACGGCCAGGCCGCGGGCCTCGACGATCCGTCCGGGAGCGCCCTCGCCGGCCAGCACGCCCTCGATGACCGTACGGGCCAGCCTGTCATTGACCGTCCCGGCCTCGACGAGCTCCTGCACCTGGGCCACCTGGACCGGGCTGATCGCCAGCTCCTCGAGCGCGACGCCCTGCTCATTGGCCGCCCGGGCCAGCTCGGTGAGCCACCACTTGCGAGCGGCGACGGGATCGCAGCCGGCCGCAACGGTGGCCTCGATGAGGTCGAGGGCGCCCTCGTTGCCGATGACGTCGCGCATCTCCAGATCGGAGAAACCCCACTCGGACTGGAGGCGGGAGCGCTTGGCCGAGGGCATCTCGGGAAGGGAGGCGCGCAGCTCGGCGACCCACTCGCGGCCGGGGGCCAGGGGGATCAGATCGGGCTCGGGGAAGTAGCGGTAGTCCTCGGCCTGCTCCTTGGACCGGCCGGCGGTGGTGAAGCCGCCGGCCTCGTTCCACATGCGGGTCTCCTGCTCGACCCGGCCGCCGCCGGCCAGGACGGCGCCCTGGCGGCGGATCTCGTAGCGCAGGGCGGCTTCGACCGAGCGCAGCGAGTTGACGTTCTTCGTCTCGGTGCGCGTGCCCAGCTCATCCGACCCCTTGGGCATGAGCGAGACATTGGCGTCGCAACGCAGCTGGCCCTGCTCCATGCGCCCCTGCGAGACCCCGAGGGCGCGGACCATGTCGCGCAGGTGGGCCATGTAGGCGCGTGCGACCTCGGGGCCCCGCGCGCCGGTGCCGCGGATCGGCCTGGTGACGATCTCGACAAGCGGCACGCCGGCGCGGTTGTAATCCATCAGCGAGTGGTCCGAGCCCTGGATGCGGCCGGTGGAACCGCCCACGTGCAGGGATTTGCCCGCGTCCTCCTCCATGTGGGCGCGCTCGATCGGCACCTCGTAGCCGACACCGTCCACCTCGAGCTCGACCCGGCCGTCGAAGGCGATCGGCTCGTCGTACTGGCTGATCTGGTAGTTCTTCGGCATGTCCGGATAGAAGTACTGCTTGCGGGCGAAGCGGCACCACTGCGCGATCTCGCAGCCCAGGGACAGGCCGATCCGGATGGCCGACTCGACGGCCTTCCGGTTGACGACCGGCAGGGACCCGGGCAGGCCCAGGCAGACCGGGCAGGTGCGGGTGTTGGGCTCGCCGCCGAACTCGGTGGAACAGCCGCACCACATCTTCGAGGCGGTGCCGAGCTCGACGTGCACCTCCAGGCCGAGGACGACGTCGAAGCGCTCCATCGCCTCGTCGTAGCCCACGAGTTCGTCGCTGCTGCGCTGGAGGCTCATTTCGAGGCCTCCCCGTTCTCCGCAACGGGCAGCACGGGCGCCTGCCGGCAGAAGTCGGCCGTCCCGGCGAGCCTCTCGAGTGCCGCGCCGACGCGGTAGACGCGGTCGTCGCCGAGTACGGGGGCCATCACCTGGAACCCGACCGGCAGGCCGTCCTCGGGCGAGCGACCCGCGGGGAACGAGCCGGCTGCGACGCCGGCGAGGTTCGCCGGCAGGGTGCACAGGTCGCCCTTGTACATGGCCAGCGGGTCCCCCACCCGCTCCCCCAGCCTGAAGGCGGTCGTCGGGGCGACCGGTGAGACGAGCACGTCGACCCGGTCGAAGGCCGCGGCGAAGTCGCGCGCGATGAGCGTGCGCATCTTCTGCGCCGAACCGTAGTAGGCGTCGTAGTAGCCGGCGGACAGGGCGTAGGTGCCCAGAACGATGCGGCGCTTGAGCTCGGCGCCGAAACCGGCCCCGCGCGAGCGGCGCATGACGCTCTCGGCGGAGGTGGAGCCGTCGTCGCCCACCCGCAGCCCGTAGCGCATGGCATCGTAGCGGGCCAGGTTGCTGCTCAGCTCGCTCGGCATGATCAGATAGTAGGCGGCCAGGGCCTGCGCGAAGCTGGGGCAGGAGACCTCGATGACCTCGGCACCCGCCTGGCGGAGCAACTCGACCGATTCGGTGAAGCACCGTTCGACGCCGGCGGCGTAACCCTCGCCGCCCAGCTGGCTGACGACGCCGATGCGCATGCCGGTCACGTCGGCGGCACCGGCCGCGGCGACGACATCGGGGACGGGCTCGTCCAGGCTCGTCGAGTCGGCGGCGTCGTGGCCGGCGATGACGACGTGCAGGGCGGCCGCGTCGGCCGCGTTGCGCGCGCAGGGACCGGCCTGGTCGAGACTGGAGGCCATGGCGATGATGCCGAAGCGACTGACGCCCCCGTAGGTCGGTTTGACGCCGACGGTGCCGGTCATCGAGGCGGGCTGCCGGATCGAGCCGCCGGTATCGGTGCCGATGGCCAGCGGGGCCTCGAACGCGGCCAGTGCGGCGGCGGAACCGCCGCCGGAGCCGCCGGGGACGCGTTCCAGATCCCACGGGTTGCGGGTGGGGCCGTAGGCCGAGGACTCGGTGGACGAGCCGGTAGCGAACTCGTCGAGATTCGTCTTGCCGAGGATGACCAGTCCGGCGTCGAGCAGGCGCTGGACGACGGTCGAGTTGTACGGCGGAATCCAGCCCTCGAGCATCTTCGACGCCGCAGTGGTGGGCAGGCCCGCGTAGCAGAACAGGTCCTTGACGGCGATCGGCACGCCGGCCAGTGGTGACGCCGGGGGCTCGCCCGCCGCGACCCGGGCGTCGACGGCGGCGGCCTGGACCAGTGCGCGCTCGCCGTCGACCGCCAGGAAGGCGTGGACAGCGGGCTCGACGGCCTCGATCCTCTCGAGGAAGGCCCGGGTGATCTCGGTGCTGGTCTGCTCGCCGATCCTGATGCGCCGGCCCAGTTCCAGAGCGGTCGCGGTGCAGATGCCGCTGCTGTCGCTGCTCATGATGGCCTCAGCCGGCATTCGAGTCGTCGATGATGCGGGGCACGCGGAAGCGCTGCTGCTCCTGGGCGGGGGCGCCCGCGAGCATCGCCGCAGCGGGCCAGCTATCCCGGCGCTCGTCGTCGCGCATCACATTGGCCAGCGGTACGGCGTGGGAGCTGGGCGGAATGTCCTGATCGGCGAGAGCGCCCACCGAGGCGACGGCCTCGAGGATGACGTCCAGCTGGGGGGCGATCTCGGCCAGTTCTGCCTCGGTCAGTTCGATGCGGGCCAGACCGGCCAGCCTGCTGACGTCCTGCGGCGTGAGTGCCACGATGACCACTCCTTCACGGATTCGCGGACCCCGCAGCCGCCCGAACGTTCGGCGATCACCACCGGGGTCCTGCCCGCGCTCAATCCTATCGGGCCCATCGGGCGCTCCCAGCCCGCCCCGGCAGGACGGACCGGCACGGCTAGCCGCCCTGAACGGCCCTGTAGAAGACGGTGATGAGGGCCGTAACGGCGGCGAGGCCGACGACGAGCGCCGCCAGCGAGTAGACGCGGACGCGCTTCTTGCGCGAGGTGGTGGGCACCAGGGAGGGGCCCCACTCCCCCAGACGGGGACGCACGCGCACCGGGGCGTCGCCGGTGAGATCCAGGTCGGAGGAGAACTTGGCCATGCCGGCGATTCTAACCGGCCGGTACGGCTCGGGGCGCGGGACGTCAGGCATCGGCGGCGACCCTGGTCAGGTCGCGCAGGATCCGCCACTGGCCGGTACCGGGGGCCCGGGCCAGGCCGCAGGCCGGGGTGATGGCCCAGTCGGCCGGACGCGTCGAGCCCCCGGCGACGTCCAGCCGGGCGCGGGCCAGGGCCAGGCGGCGGGCGATGACCGAGGCGCCCTGCTCGGTCTCGTCGGCGCCGACCAGGCCCAGCCACAGACGGCGTTCCGGGTTGCCGGAGCACCAGCGGGCCAGCTCGTCCCAGAACCCGCTCCCCCGGTCGCGCACGTCCAGGCTCAGCGCATCGGCACCGGCCCCGCCCAGCACATCCAGGTGGGGGTCGACGGCGCAGCAGTGGACGACCACCTGGTCGCCGCCGGCCCTGGCGGCCTCGACGGCCCCGGCCAGGACTCGGCGGGCCTCCTGCCGGTCAACGGGCGGCAGGAGGCTGCGGCCGGACTCGTCGGGCACCCCGCCGTCCAGCACCATGGCCAGACACGGCTCATCGATCTGGACGGCGAACGCCCGAGCGATCAGGCGCACGGTGTCGCGCAGGAAATCTCCGACGCCGACCGCCCAGGACTGGGCGATGTCGCGGCGCGCGCCATGGTCGCCGATCGCCCGCCCGGCCCTCGGCAGGTCGATGCAGGCCGCCAGCGTGAGCGGCCCGGCGACGGTCAGCGTTGGGGTCCCCGGCCAGTCCTGGGCGGCCTCGGCGAAGATCTCGCGGTCCCCGACGAGCATGCGGCGGGCGCGGCGCCCGACGAGCGAGGGGCCCGGAGCCAGGCGCCAACCGACCGGACGCCGAGGCCCCCGGGCCGGCCGAGGCGGTGGGTCGTGGTGATCTCGGCGCAACCGCGCACCCTGTCGCCCTCGTAGAAGACGATGAACTGGCCGGGCGCCACAGAGGCCGCCGGGTCGTCGAAGACGACGCGTGCACGGTCTCCTTCACGCTGCACGGTGGCCGGATGGGCGGCGCCATGCGCCCGGAACTGGGCCGCACCGTGCCAGCCGTCGGGCAGCTCGGGGGCGGTCACCAGCAGGCGCTCGGCGAACACGTAGTCGACGAGCAGCGCGTCGCCCTGGCCGACGCGCACGGTGTTCGTGGCGGCGCTGATGCCGGTGACGTAGCGCGGCCTGCCATCGGTTGACGGGCGGCCGAGCCGCAGCCCCTTGCGCTGACCGATCGTGAAGTGGTGGATACCGGTATGACGGCCGATGACGTTGCCGTCCTCGTCCACGATGTCGCCGGGACGGTCGGGCAGGTGCTCGGCCAGGAATTCGACGGCACCGCCGGAGGAGATGAAGCAGATGTCGGTGGAGTCGGGCTTGGCGGCCACCGGCAGGCCGAGACGGGCGGCCTGCGCGCGCACCTCGGCCTTGGCGGCGAAGTCCCCGAGCGGGAACATGAGCCGGGCCAGCTCCTCCTGGCCCAGGACCGCCAGCACGTAGGACTGGTCCTTGCGCGGGTCGGCCGCGCGGCGCAGCTCGGCCAGTCCCTCCGAGGAACGGGTGATCCGCGCGTAATGGCCCGTCGCAACGGCCTCGAAGCCCTCGGCGCGTCCCCTGGCCAGTAGCCCGCCGAACTTCACGCCGCGGTTGCAGCGCAGACACGGATTGGGCGTCAGGCCCCGCGCGTAGGAGCCGACGAAGTAGTCGATGACGTGCTCCTCGAAGGGCCCGCGCAGATCCCAGACCGCCAGCTCGACGCCGAGCCGGTCGGCGATCCGCTGGGCGTCGGCGGTCTCCGGAACCGAGGCCGCCCCCATGAGCAGGTGGACGCCGACGACATCGTGGCCCTGCGCCTGGACGAGGGCCGCCGCCACGGCCGAGTCGACACCTCCGGACATGGCCACTGCAACACGCATCTGAGGAAGCTCCTGGAGCCGATCGGGATCAGTTCGCCATTTGCGCAACGACACACGCGCGTTCTGGCATACGCGCATCCTAGACCGGTGCGCCTACTAGACTCGCACGTCGTGCGTGAGCGGCCCGCGCACTGCGTCACGAAACCCCTCGCGCCGCCAGCCCGAAAGAGCAGTGAAGATGACCATCTCGCCTGCGCAGAACAAGTCCCTCGGGGCCGTGCTCACCGATACCGGCTGCAATTTCGCCCTCGTGGCGGCCAGAGCAGACCGCGTCGAGCTCGCCCTCGTCAACGACGACGGTACGACGATCCGCAACATCGACATGACCCGCGACGGCGACGTCTGGCACGCCTTCGTCGCCGGGGTCACCGCCGGCCAGCGCTACGGCTACCGCATCCACGGCAGGTGGAACCCCGATGCCGGACTGCGCGCCAACCCGGCCAAACTGCTGGTCGACCCGTACGCCCGCGCGGTCACCGCCGGCGTCGACTACACCGGCCCGATCCTCGACCACACCGCCGAGTCCTACTACGTGCCCGACACCCGGGACTCCGCCCAGTACGTGCCGTTGTCGGTCGTCGTGGCGGACTCCCCCGCGCCCGAGCCGATCGCCCGGCACCGCCGGCTCGAGGAGTGCGTCATCTACGAGACCCACGTCAAGGGCTTCACGATCATGCACCCGGCCGTGCCCGAGCACCTGCGCGGGCGCTACGCGGGTCTGGCGTACCCGGCCGTCATCGAGCACCTCAGGGAGCTGGGCATCAACACGATCGAGCTCCTGCCCATCCACCAGTTCGTCTCCGAGCCCTTCGTCATGGGCCGCGGCCTGTCGAACTACTGGGGTTACAACACCCTGGCCTACTTCGCCCCGCACGGCGCCTACTGCTCCGTGGGCACCGAGGGCGATCAGGTGCAGGAGTTCAAGAACATGGTGAGCGCCCTGCACCGCGCCGGTATCGAGGTCCTGCTCGACGTCGTCTACAACCACACCTGCGAAGGCAGCCACGAGGGCCCGACCCTGAACTTCCGGGGCATCGATCACAAGGGCTATTACCGTCTCACCGATGACCTGCGCAACGATTACGACGTCACCGGCTGCGGCAACTCGGTGAACACCGGCCACGAGGAGGTCCTGGATCTCATCCACGAGTCGTTGCGCTACTGGGTCACGCAGATGGGTGTCGACGGCTTCCGCTTCGACTTGGCCACCACCCTCATCCGCGACAGCGCCCACGGCGTCGACCAGAACCACGAGTTCAAGAGACGCCTGGCCGCCGACCCGGTCTTCGAGGACATCAAACTCATCGCCGAGCCCTGGGACATGGGCCCCTACGGTTACCAGGTCGGGCGCTGGGGCAGGGGCTGGAGCGAGTGGAACGACCGCTACCGCGGCTATCTGCGCGATTACTGGCGCTCCCAGGTGCACGGCGTCAACGAGCTGGCCTCCCGGGTGGCCGGCTCGCCCGACATCTTCGACCACGACGACCGCCCGCCGTCCAGCTCGATCAACTTCATCAACGCCCACGACGGCTTCTGCCTGCGAGATCTGGTCAGCTACAACGGCAAGCACAACGAGGCCAATGGCGAGGGCAATCGCGACGGCTCGGACGACAACCGCTCGTGGAACTGCGGTGTCGAGGGGGAAACCGATGATCCGGCGGTCAACGCGCTGCGTCACCACCAGGCGCGCAATCTGTTGGCCACGCTCATCATGTCCGATGGCACACCGATGTTCTGCGCCGGCGACGAGATGGGCCGCACCCAGCAGGGCAACAACAACGCCTACTGCCAGGACAACCGGATCAACTGGGTGCGGTGGGACCTGCTCGAGAACTGGGACGACGTCTTCGCCACGACCAAGCGGTTCATCGCGCTGCGAGCCTCCTCACCGCTCCTGCAGGCCGACGACTACCACTACCGCACCGAGGTCACCGACGCCGACGGCAAGGGCCTGGGCCGCTACGAGATGGCCTGGATGAACGGCTACAGCGGCGAGATGGGCGAGGACGACTGGAACGACAGCGGACGACGCCTGCTCGGCAAGTACGTCTCGAACGCCTCCGACGAGGCCTTCCTGATCTGGTTCTACTCCGGGGACCGGCCCATCGAGGTCACCACTCCCCCGGTCCCCTGGGGCACGAGCTATCTGATCGTGGCCTCGACCGCCGACGAGGGCGAACTGCCCGCCGACGCGCTGGCCCCGGGGGCCGTCTTCACACTGCCCGGCCGTACGGTCGCCGTCATGAAGGTGAGCGTACCGACGGCCAGGGCGCAGGTTGACGCGCTGGAGGGCGCCGAGGCCGAGTGAGCCACGGGGCCCGCATGCCCCCTCTCCCCATGCCGTCGGCGACGCTGCGCGGGGGCCGCCCCCGCGCAGCCGGCCGTCTCAGAGCTCGATGGCCGAGCCGTTGGCCACCGCGGCCAGACCCAGCTCGGCGGAACTGGCCATGAGCGGGTTCTTCGGCACGACGCGCACCGTGTAGCCGACCGGGCCGGCGAAGTGCGAGGTGGCGCGCACGGCGAACTCCTGCACGTCGCCCTCGGCGCGGCCGGTCGGGGCCAGCTCATTGATGCGCACGTGATGCATCTCGTCATCGGCGTCGACATCCCCGGAGACCAGCTGGACCGAGACGTCCCCGGCCGTCAGCTCGCCGAGGCGCACCCACGCGGTGAAGCTGTTCTCGGTACCGACCGGGACCGGGTTCGGCAGGTCGGAGATGACGCGCTCGACGCCCACGCCGGGCCATGCGGCGCGCACTTCGCGCTTCCACCTGGCGAGCCCGGCTGCCGCGCCGTCGGCGGTCAGCACGCGCGAGGAGCGGGCGGCCGGTGTGTAGTACCAGACGGTGTAGTCGCGCACCATGCGGCTGGCGAGGATCCTCGGGCCGAGGTCGGAGATCGTCTCGCGCATCATGCGGACCCATGCGGTCGGCAGGCCGCTGACGTCGCGGTTGTAGAACTTGGGCACGACCTCGTTCTCGATGATGTCGTACAGGGCCTCGGCCTCGGCGGCGTCGCGGGCGGTCGGGTCGGTGATCGCGTCCGCGGAGGGGATCTCCCAGCCGAAGCGGGGCTCGGCCCACTCGTCCCACCAGCCGTCGCGAACCGACAGATTGGCGGCGCCGTTGAGAGCCGCCTTCATGCCGGAGGTGCCGCAGGCCTCGTAGGGGCGCAGGGGGTTGTTCAGCCAGACATCGCAGCCCGGGTAGAGCGGGCGAGCGAGTGAGATGTCGTAGTCGGGCAGGACGACGAGCTTGCCGCGCACCTGCGGATCGTCCGAGAACTGCACCATCTGCTGGATGAGGCTCTTGCCGACCTCGTCAGCCGGGTGGGCCTTGCCGGCGATCACGAACTGCACGGGGCGCTCGGGATCGTTGAGCAGCTTCTTGAGGCGCTCGGGCTGGTTCAGCATGAGCGTGAGGCGCTTGTACGAGGCGCCGCGACGGGCGAAACCGATCGTCAGGATGTTGGGGTTGAGGGCCCCGGCCACCCAGTCGGAGTTCATGCCGCGCACCTGACAGCTCCTCTCGAGGCGCTCGCGGGCCATCGAGATCATCTCGGCGCACATGCGGCGCTTGAGCGACCACAGCGACGAGTCGTCGACGCGGTCGAGGGCCGACCAGTCGTAGCCGTCGACGACGGTCTCGGCGCCGCTGGTCCGGGTCTCGAGGAGTTCGAGCAGATCCGGATGGATCCAGGTGGGATGATGGACGCCGTTGGTGACCGAACCGATCGGCACCTCGGTGACGTCGAAGTTCGGCCACAGGCCCTGGAACATCTCGCGACTCACCTCGCCGTGCAGCAGGGAGACGCCGTTGGAGCGCTGGCCCAGCCGCAGGCCCATGACGGCCATGTTGAAGCGCGAGGGGTCGCCGCCCGGGTAGTCCTCGGCGCCGAGCGCGAGGACGCGGTCGAGCGGCAGCGGCGCGAAGTCGCTGAACTGGTCAGCGACCTGGTTCTGACCGAAACGGTCGATGCCGGCCGGGACGGGCGTGTGCGTCGTGAAGAGCATGCCGCCGCGGGTCTTCTCCAGGGCGGTGTCGAAGTCCTCGCCGGAGTCCATGAACTCGCGGATGCGCTCCAGGCCGAGGAAGCCGGCGTGGCCCTCGTTGCAGTGGAAGACGTCGGGTTCGGGATGGCCGGCCAGGCGGCAGAACACGCGGAGGGCGCGCACGCCGCCCACGCCGAGGAGGACCTCCTGGGCCAGACGGTGGCTCGAGTCACCGCCGTAGAGGCGGTCGGTGATGCCGCGGGCCTGCTCGTCGTTGCTCTTGACGTTGGTGTCCATGAACAGCAGCGGCACGCGGCCGACCTGGACGGTCCACAACTGGGCCTTGACGGGGCGGTGGCCGACGGTGATCTCGATGCTCGCCTGTTCGTCGCCGTCCATGAGGGGGCTGATCGGCAGCTCGTGCGGATCGAGGACCGGGTAGTACTCCTGCTGCCAGCCCGAGGCGTTCAGGCTCTGGCGGAAGTAGCCCTGGGCGTACAGCAGGCCGACGCCGATGATCGGCACGCCGAGATCGGAGGCCGCCTTGAGGTGATCGCCGGCGAGGATGCCGAGACCGCCCGAATACTGCGGCAGCACCGAGGCGATGCCGAACTCGGCCGAGAAGTAACCGATGGAGTCGGGAGCGCCCTCGGTCCTGGCCGCGAAGCCCTGGAACCAGCGGTCGCCATTCAGGTAATCGTCCAGATCCTGCTGGACGAGCTCGAGGTGGCGCAGATAGCGGCGGTCCCCGGCGAGCGTGTCGAGACGTTCGCGCGAGACGGTCGCCAGCAGCTTCAGCGGGGAGCGCTCGGTTGCCCGCCACAGTTCGGGATCGAGGGATTCGAAGAGCTCCTGGGTCTCCGGGTGCCATGCCCAACGCAGGTTCAAGGCCAAGTCGTGCAGGGGCTTGAGGGGCTCCGGCAAGACCGGCTGGACAATGAATCGTCTGATAGCTCGCACGCGTCAAGGCTAATCGGCCGGGGGAGAAGAGAACTGACCGGTCGCCCATTCGTCCACGATGTGGGAGTCGGACGGGGCACGTCCCACGCGAAACGGTCCGACATTCCGTGCCGGGACGCGCCAGAATCCTCACGCCCCGGTAGCGTAGAGGCGTGTTCAGCAAGTGGAAGTGGCGTACGCAACGCCCCGATGACAGTACCCGGCAGGCTCCCGTCGAGCCCGCCCAGTCCCCTGCGGCACCTTCGCAGACCGAACCCGTCCAGCCTGTGCAGCCCCCGTCCGCCCCACCCCAGGATCCCCCGGTGAGCGGGCAGCCCCGCTACGTGGCCCCCGAGCCCCTCGTGACCGAGACCGAGGCGGGTCCCGAGATCATTCCCGTGCCACCGCGGCGCGGGGTGCCGAACGGCTTCGGGCGCATCCCGATCCACAATGTCTCACCCGTCATCGAGAACGGCACCTACCCGGCCAAGGCCGTTGAGGACGAGACCGTCACCGTCAGGGCGAACATCTTCCGTGAGGGCCACGACGCCCTGGGCGCCTGCGTGGTCCTCACCGACCCGGCGGGCGCCGAGCAGCGCATCGAGATGGCCCAGATCGAGCCCATGGGCCTCGACATCTGGGCGGCCCGGGTGCATGTGGACTCCCCCGGCGACTACAGCTTCCGCATCGAGGCCTTCGACGACCGCTGGCACACCTGGCGTCACAACGCCGCCATCAAATTCGAGGCCGGCATCGACATCCCGCTGGTGTGCGCCGAAGGACGCATCCTGCGGGAGGAGGCGACGAAGGCGGCCCGGGGCGCCGGCGCCGAGGATGACGCCGCCGTCCTGGCTGACGCCGGACGGCGCCTGGACGCCGGCGCCCCGGCCGGGCAGCTGGGCGAGGTGGCGGCGGACGCGGCCGTCGGCACCGGGATGAGCCGCTGGCTCCCCCGCCGCCTGCTGACCCCCACCGAGGACTTCCCGCTCGTCGTCCACCGCCGCGGCGCCCAGTTCTCGAGCTGGTACGAGTTCTTCCCGCGCTCGGTCGGCGCCGTCAGGCAGCAGGACGGCTCGTGGACCTCGGGCACCTTCCGCTCCAGTGAGAAGATGCTCGAACACATCGCAGCCCTGGGCTTCACCGTCGCCTACCTGCCGCCGATCAGCCCGATCGGCCACGCCTTCCGCAAGGGGCCGAACAACTCCCTGAACGCCGGCCCGAACGACCCGGGCTCTCCCTGGGCCATCGGCTCGGCGGCCGGCGGCCATGACGCCGTCAACCCTGAGCTGGGCACCATCGAGGACTTCGACCACTTCGTGGCCCGCGCCCACGAGCTGGGCCTGGAGGTCGCACTGGACTTCGCCCTGCAGGCCTCGCCGGACCATCCCTGGGCCGTCGAGCATCCCGAATGGTTCACCACCCGGGCCGATGGCACCATCGCCTACGCCGAGAATCCGCCGAAGAAGTACCAGGACATCTACCCGATCAACTTCGACAACGACCCGGAAGGCATCTACAACGAGGCCCTGCGCCTCGCCGAGTTCTGGATCGGCCACGGCGTGACGATCCTGCGCGTCGACAACCCGCACACCAAGCCGATCGACTTCTGGGCCTGGTTCGCCGCGCACCTGCACGAGCGCCACCCCGAGGTCCTCATCCAGGCCGAGGCCTTCACCCGTCCCGAGATGATGCACGCCCTTGCCAAGGTCGGCTTCCACCTGTCGTACTGCTACTACACCTGGCGCAACACCAAGAGCGAGCTGGGCCAGTACCTCACCGAGCTGTCGACCGAGTCGGTGGACTTCTTCCGCCCGAATTTCTTCACCAACACCCCGGACATCAATCCGGTGTTCACGCACTCCGGCAATCCGGCGGCCTTCTCGATCCGCATGATCCTGGCCGCCACGATGAGCCCGGCCTGGGGCGTCTACTCCGGCTTCGAGCTGTGCGAGCACGAACTGCTAAGGCCCGGCGGCGAGGAGTACATGAACTCCGAGAAGTACGAGTTCCGACCGCGGGACTACGATGCCGAGCCCAATCTCAACGGCCTGCTCGCCAAGCTGAACGCGATCCGGGCGGGGCACCGCGCCCTGCAGCAGCTGCGCGGCACCCTGGTGCTCCGGACCACCAGCGACAGGGTCTTCGCCTTCGCCAAGCGCGACGGGCGGGACCGCATCATCACCGTCGTCAGTCTGGACCCCGACGAGACCGCCGACGCCACCGTTCACGTCGACCTCGCCTGGCTGGGTCTGGACCCGGGGCGCGGCATCCACGTCCACGACGAGCTGACCGACCGGGACTTCGACTGGGGCGCCGACAACTACGTGCGCCTGTGGCCGGCCCAGCCGGCCCACATCCTGTCGGTCTCCCCCGACCAGGGCTGACCGGCGGGGCCGGGCCCGCACCGCTCGTCCGGTCGTCGGCGCCGAGCCCTTCCCCATCGGCACACGGACACAGTCAGGAGATGGTGACGATCACTGCCGCCGAATCGAATGCCCTCGACCACGGCTCGGCCGAGATCGACTACGAGGCACAACTGAACCTGGCCCTAGCCATGACGACGCCGAGCGGCGCGATCGACCCCGGCGACACCAGTTGGTTCCAGACAGCGGTCTTCTACGAGGTGCTCGTCCGCTCGTTCGCCGACTCCGACGGCGACGGCATCGGCGACCTCGCCGGGCTGACCCAACACCTGGACTACCTGCAGTGGCTCGGCATCGACTGCCTGTGGCTGCCGCCCTTCTTCAGCTCTCCGATGGGCGACGGCGGCTACGACGTCTCGGACTACCGCTCCGTCCAGCCCGGCCTGGGCACCCTGGAGGAGTTCGGTCAGTTCATCGACGCGGCCCATGACCGCGGCATGCGCGTGATCATCGACTTCGTCATGAACCACACCTCGAACCGCCACCCGTGGTTCCAGGCCTCGCGCACCGATCCCGACGGGCCTTACGGCGACTACTACGTGTGGCGCGACGATCCCGACGGGTACTCCGATGCGCGCATCATCTTCCTCGACACCGAGTCCTCGAACTGGAGCTACGACGAGGTGCGCGGCCAGTACTACTGGCACCGCTTCTACTCCCATCAGCCCGATCTCAACTACGAGAACCCGAAGGTGCTCGCCGAGATGTTCGACGCCCTGCGCTTCTGGCTCGGTTTCGGCGTCGACGGCCTCCGCCTCGACGCGGTGCCCTATCTGATCGAGGCCGAGGGCACGAACTGCGAGAACCTGCCGGGCACCCACACCATCCTCAAGCGCGTACGGGAGATGATCGACGCCGAGTTCCCCGGCCGCATCGTGCTGTGCGAGGCCAACCAGTGGCCGCATGACGTCATCGAGTACTTCGGCGAGTCCGACGAGTGCCAGATGGCCTTCCACTTCCCGGTGATGCCCCGCCTGTACATGGGCATGGAGCGCCACACGCGCGAGTCGATCACGACGATCCTGGCCTCCACCCCGCCCGTCCCCGAGGGCTGCCAATGGGGCGTCTTCCTGCGCAACCACGACGAACTGACCCTCGAGATGGTCACCGAGGACGACCGCCAGTACATGTGGCGCCACTACGCCCCCGACCCGCGCATGAGGCTGAACCTCGGCATCCGCCGCCGGCTCGCCCCGCTCGCCGACGGGGATCCGGACAAGATCCGCCTCATGCATGCGATGCTGCTGTCGCTGCCCGGCTCCCCGGTGCTCTACTACGGTGACGAGATCGGCATGGGCGACAACATCGAGCTGCCCGACCGCGACGGGGTGCGCACCCCGATGCAGTGGACCAGCGAGCGCCGCGCCGGCTTCTCGCAGGCGGACCCCGAGGACTTCTACCTGCCGCTCATCACCGACGAGCGCTACGACCCGCGCCACGTGAACGTCTTCGACCAGTTGAACGATCCGAGCTCCCTGCTGTTCTGGCTGCGCTCGATGCTTGCCACCCGCCGCGCGAACCCGACTCTCGGGCTGGGCGAGTTCATGGATCTGGGCGGTGAGAACGACGCCGTCCTGAGCTATCTGCGCACGTTGGACGACGAGGAGGGCACAAGCAACGTCCTGTGCCTGAACAACCTCTCCCCCGAGCCGCAGGACATCCTGCTCTACCTCCCCGATTTCGCCGACTACCAGACCGTCGACCTGATATCAGCCCGCCACCACGAACCGGTCGGCCCCGACCACGAGTTCAGGCACCATCTGCCGGCATGGGGCTACGCCTGGCTCAAACTCGAGGAACCCGGGGAGGATGACGATGAGTGATCTTCAGGAGGATCCGCGCTGGATCCATGCGACGAGCTCGCGCTGGTTCGCGGGCAAGGACTCCGGCGCCGTCCCGGTGGCCATCTCGCCGATGGACTGGATCGTCCCGCCGGGCGGGCACGGCCCGGCTGTCCGCGCCGAGATCCTCTCGGTCGAGTACCCCGACGGCCGGACCGAGGACTACCAACTGCTGCTGAGCTACCGCACGGACCGCATCGCGCGCGCCTGCATCGGCCGCGGCCTCGCCGAGGGCTTCGAATGGGTGCACGACGCGGTCCGCGACCCGCAGGCGATCGCCGCTCTCATCGGCGCCACCACGGGCGGCGGGCACGGCAGGGACTGGCAGGGGCACCTGGAGGCGGGTCTGCCCGCGGACCTCCTGCCGATACGGGCCTTCGAGGGCGAGCAGTCGAACTCCAGCGTCTTCCTGGGTCATTCGGCGCTCATCAAGTTCTTCCGCCGCCTCCAACCGGGCCGCAACATCGACATCGAGCTGCACGAGGCCCTGGCGAGGGCCGGCGTGACGAGTACCGACCGTCTGCTCGGCTCGCTGAGCGGCACGCTCGCCGAGGGCGATTCCGGTGTGCGGGTCGACCTGGCCATGATCACCACTCGCATCAGGGGCGCGCAGGACGGCTGGGGGCTCGCCACGGCCGCCGCCGGGCGCGGCGAGGACTTCAGCTCGCAGGCCGGTAGGCTCGGCCGGGCCCTGGGGTCCGTCCACGCCGCGCTGGCCGAGCAACTGGGCACGAGCACTCTGAACGGCGACGGCATCGCCGACGCGATGACCGCCCGGCTGGGGTCGGCCCTTGCCGAGGTGCCGCAGCTGGCCCCGTACGCGGAGCGCCTGAGCGGCCTCTTCGACGCCCTACGGGGCCGGCGGCTGCCGGCTCAGCGCGTCCACGGCGACTTCCACCTCGGCCAGACCCTGTTCGGCGACGACGGCTGGCACATCATCGATTTCGAGGGCGAGCCGCTCAGGTCCCTGGACGAGCGTCGCCGCCCCGACAGCCCGTTGCGCGACGTCGCAGGCATGATCCGCTCCTTCGGTTACGCGGCGGCCACTGCCACCGGCCTGGACCCGTCGGCCCGCGCGGACTGGGAGCGCGCCTGCGTCGAATCCTTCACCGCTTCAATCCTGGACAGCCGGCCCGGCCGGTCCGAAGACGATACGCTGAATGCGTATGTGGCGGACAAAGCCGTCTACGAGGTGGTCTACGAGCACCGCAACCGGCCCGACTGGGTCCACATACCGCTGAATGCTCTTGAGACGCTGGGTGCTCTCGAGACGTCCGACTAGCGCTCCGCGCTACTGTAGAAAGGTTTGGGCATGACTCGAGCAACGGATTTCGGAAATCTGACCGGTCAGGACCTTGAGGGTTTCCACACTGGGGGCGACACCGAGGCGTGGCGGCGGCTCGGCGCTCATGTCGTCGACGTTCACGATCCTCAGCGCGGGACCCTGCGCGGTACGCGCTTCGCGGTCTGGGCCCCGAATGCCCGCCGCGTCCAGGTGATGGGGGGCTTCAACTGGTGGCAGGGCGACGACATGGCGCTCGTCCCGGATTCGGGTGTGTGGGCGCTGTGGAAGGAGGACGTGCTCGAGGGGACGCAGTACAAGTACAAGATCCAGCACTCCGACGGCACCTGGCAGGAGAAGGTCGACCCCTACGCCTTCCTCAGCCAGGTCCCGCCCGAGAACGCCTCGGTCGTCTGGACGCCGCACCACGAGTGGGCGCCCAGTGAGGACGAGTGGCTCGCCAGGCGCGCCGCGTCCGATCCCTACCACTCCCAGATGAGCATCTACGAGCTGCACCTGGGCAGCTGGCGCAAGGGACTGAACTACGTCCAGCTGGCCAAGGAGCTGCCCGAGTACGTCAAATGGATGGGCTACACGCACGTCGAGTTCATGCCCCTGGCCTCGCACCCGTTGGCCGCCAGCTGGGGCTACCAGGTCACCGGCTACTACTCCGCCGACTCGCGCTACGGCACCCCGGACGAACTGCGCGCGCTCATCGAGGCCCTCCACGCGGCTGGCATCGGCGTCATCCTCGACTGGGTGCCGGGCCACTTCCCCAAGGACGACTGGGCGCTCGGACGCTTCGACGGCACGGCGCTGTACGAGCACGCCGATCCCCGCCAGGGCGAGCACCCCGACTGGGGCACCTACGTGTTCAACTACGGCCGCAACGAGGTCAAGAGCTTCCTCGTCTCGAACGCCCTGTACTGGGTCAGCGAGTTCCACGTCGATGCCCTGCGGGTCGACGCCGTCGCCTCGATGCTCTACCTGGACTACTCGCGCAAGGAGGGCGAGTGGGTCCCCAACAAGTACGGCGGCCACGAGAACCTGGAGGCCATCGACATCCTGCGCTACGTCAACAAGCACCTGTACGAGCGCCAGCCCGGCGTCATGATGATCGCCGAGGAGTCCACCAGCTTCCCCGGCGTCACCAAGCCGGTGCACGAGGGCGGCCTGGGTTTCGGCTTCAAGTGGAACATGGGCTGGATGAACGACTCGCTGGAGTACGTCAGACTCGACCCCGTCTACCGGCAGTACCACCACAACGAGATGACCTTCGCAATGGTGTACGCCTACTCGGAGAACTACATCCTGCCGATCAGCCACGACGAGGTGGTCCACGGCAAGGGCTCCATGGTCAACAAGGTGCCGCAGGACGACTGGCGCAAGTTCTCCACCCTGCGCACCTTCTACTCGTTCATGTGGGCCTTCCCGGGCAAGCAGCTGCTGTTCATGGGCCAGGAGTTCGGCGAGCGCGCCGAGTGGAACGAGGAGGCCGGCCTGGAGTGGTGGGTCGACGGCATGCAGTGGCACCGGGGCCTGCGCGACATGATCCGCGAGGCCAACCTGCTGCAGGTGGCCACGCCGGCACTGTACGAGCGCGACTGCGAGCCGGACGGCTTCAGCTGGATCAACGCCAACGACTGGATGGCCAACACCTTCAGCTGGCTGCGCTACGGCGCCGACCACGAGCATGAGATCGTGGCCTGCATGGCGAATTTCTCGCCCGAGCCCTACGACCAGTACGCGATCCGCGTGCCGAAGGCCGGGGTATGGCGCGAGATCCTCAACACCTCCGACGCCAGATGGGACGGCGACGGCGGTTACGAGAACGGCGCATTGACCACTTTCGTCGGCGGGGACGGCACCAACCAGCTCATGGTGCGAGTGCCCCCGCTGGCCGGCCTGTGGCTGGCCTACGATCCGGTCGCCGGCGCCGGGCAGGACTCCTGAGAGGGGATCCGCGCTAGATTCGCGACTGACGCCGCCGGGCCCGACTCCCCTCGGAGTCGGGCCCGGCGGCGCATCATCGCAACGAGGATTCGGGAGGATCGACCATGGTCGACGATTTCCAGGTGCGCGTCGTCGTCGAGGACGACATCGGGGTGCTGCACTGGTCCGGCTACGCCGATCAACCCACTCTCGACGAGGCCGTCTCCCTGGCGGCGGACGATTCGCTCATCGGCCGCGGGCTGCGCCGCGTCGAGGCCAGCGTCCCGGCCACCGACAGGCTCGCCCAGCGGGCCCTGCACAAGGCCGGTTTCCGCCGCGAGGGGCGCCGCAGGCGGGCCGTTCCCGATGGCAACGGCGGTTTCATCGACGCGCTGCTCTATGCGCGCCTCATCGAGGATCAGGTCTACGGCATGGGCGCCATGACGGCGATCATGGACTCGGTCATGCCGGCCCACCGCATCATAGGCCACGTCCTCATCCGCGACGAGCACGGCCGCGTCCTGTTCGTCGAGCCCACCTACAAGGACGACTGGGAGCTGCCCGGCGGCGTCGTCGAGGCTGACGAGTCCCCGCGCGCCGGGGCGATCCGCGAGGTCCACGAGGAGCTGGGCGTCCGGATCGAGCTGGCCGACCAGCCCCTGGTCACCGACTGGATGCCGCCCTACCTGGGCTGGCACGACGCCATCGAGTTCGTCTTCGACGGCGGACGCATCGCCTCGGGTGACATCGAGGGTTTCGTGCCCCCGCCCGAGGAGATCCGCGGCTACCACTGGGTGATGCCCGCCGAGATCCCCTCGCGGGTCAGGGACTTCTCGGCCCGGCGCATCGCCGGCATCCTGGACGGCACGGGGCTGGGTTACACCGAGGGCGGCTTCCCCATCGGCCCGGTTCCCCCGGGTCCGCGGTGACAGCCGCATCCCGTACGGTGACGGGCGGTCAGTCCCCTGAGCTGACTCCTGTGGCGATCATGCCGAGCTCCGCGGGGTCTTCGCGCAAGGGCCCGCGGAGCGGCCGTCTCCGAAGGACGATCATCGAGGCGCCCAGCAGGAACCGGGCGATCCGGCGCCGTGGATCCCTGCCGCAGTAGCGGCGCTGGCGCTCGCCGCACTGGTAGCGGCTGGACCCCACCGCCCCCCATCCGATCCTGGATGTGCGGCTCCTCCCGCACCGGGAGTTCTCGGCCGGCTCGGCCTCGATCGCGGCCACCTTCCTCGCGGCGTCCGGCTTCATCTTCGTCATCATCCAGTATCTCACTTCCGCGGTACTTCCAAACGATCCGCGGCTACTCGGCGCTGCGGGCCGGCTCGCAGCCGTCGTCCGGCTCTGTCCGGCAGGCGCCGCACGGCGCTGATCGGAGTCGGCGCACCGGCCGCCGACCCGGTCGGCCGGGGTCCGGCACACCACCTGCCCGACGTACGCAGGCAGAGCGTTCCGATCCCGGTCCGTGATGCGCACGGACCCCGGCCGACCGGGCTCACGGTGACCGTGGCGACTGGGTAAGGCCGCCGATGCCGTCCTCAGCGACGATCTCGATAGCGGCATCGGCACTGCTGTTCCGGTCAATCAACCCCGGACGGCCCGGGTGACGACGCTCCGGCTTCGAGCTGTCGAATCATACCCCGATTTTACCTGCCCGGTTCTCCGGCGAACTGCCAGGTTGCGAAACGTTCTTTCGCGTGCCAGCTGTGGCAAGGGCCGCGAAAGCATCAGCGAGGGCAGCCTCGTTCTCGGCGTCAACAGCCGCAGCCGCCTGATCAAGCAGCACGATAGGAAGTCCTTGAGCCAGTGCTCATGCGATGGAGACCCATCGCCGTCCACCTCCAGATCGGGGCAATCGCCAGGAATTCGTCGATCCAGGCAGTCGCCTCGCGTGAGGTTCGCAGCCTGATACTGTACGAGCCCACCTGTGTGAGCAGGTCGACCAATCCGACCTCGAACGCCAGCCCGGCGACGAACCCCGTGATGTCCACCCACCCGAGATCGAGGAAGAGAGCACCCGCATCAGACGTTGGTCACTGCCCGAAAACCTGTTCCGCTCCAGATCTTGTTTCATGACCGTCATCTATGAATAAACCTCGATGAATCGAACACCAGCGGAGCTTTAGGTGCTTCGACCACAGATTCCCGGTATGAACCCGATCTCACTCAGTCCTCAGGACTGGATTCATCAAGCAGGCCCGAGAGGAACCCGCCACCTTTCATCAGCTCGTCATAACTTCCCGATTCGACCACTTCACCGGCATGCAGCACGATAACGCGATCAGCCATGCGAATAGTTGATGGACGGTGAGTAATGACTATAACAGTGCGATCACGGCTAGTTGTCCGTATGGCCCGATTGATGTAAGCCTCCGAAACCGAATCAATATTAGAGGACGGCTCGTCCATGAGCAGGACCGGAGTCCACAACGCCGGTGCCCTGGCGATGGACAGACGCTGGCGCTGTCCGCCTGAAAGCCTTACCCCATTATCACCTAATTCCTCTTGGTAACCATGAGGCAAAGCGATAACAAACTCATCAGCGCAAGCCATCTGACTTGCCAGTCTAGCATCCTCTCCGGTTATTTCCGCGCGCCCCAAGGAAATATTTTCCTCAACTGTTCGATTAGTCAAAAAAACATCTTGTGGAACAACAGAAATAATTTCTGAAAGCTGCTCGTAGGCAAGACTCGAAAGTTTTTGATCATTGATCATAATGGACCCAGAATCTGGGTCCCACGCGCGAAGTAAAAGATTCGCGCAGGTCGTCTTCCCAGCTCCAGATCCACCGACGACAGCGATGAATTCTCCGGCTTCGACAGCAAAATTCACACCTCGCAGAGCAGGTTCACCAGCTCCAGGATAAGTGAACCAGACATTGGTGAAGCTGATCCCGCATGGCTGTGCAACCGCGCTGTTCCGCTTCTTCGGAAAATCGACCACTGCGGGTTCCGAGAGAATCTCAAGCACGCGACGAGCCGCAGCAGCAACCCGCCCCAGCTCCTGCGCCGTCGAGGATGAGCGCACAAGAGGAGCCAAGGCGGCGCCTATCATAATGATCACAATGATATATTTAATTCCAGCATCGGCATTCGATCCAATGGTGAGAGTTGCGATTACAAGAGCCACCACGGTACCCAAGCCGACCAACAATTCAGTGATACATTTATCAAGTCCTGCCCAAAACGCATAATTACGCTTCGAGTCGGCAAGCCTTCGCTCATGTTCCATAATTCTTCTCAATTGATATCGATCTGCATTATAAGCAGTCAGAACCTCGATTCCCATTATCGTATCGGCAGTCTCTGATCCGACAGCAGCCTGATTATTCGCCAAGCGGTCGCCAACGATTCTGCAGCGCCGTCGAATTGGTATCGGTACAGTTATCAGCAAAACTAGGAACGGTAGCAGCACAAGACCAGTCTGCCATGAAAACGCGATGATAGTTCCTATTGCCGCCGCAGGAACACAGAATGCGACAATCTGGCTCGGGATATGATGACTGGTATACAGCTCCACAGATTCTATATCACTCGTGGCCGCAATCGTGACATCGCCACTACGTCGAGTCAAAAAATAAGCAGGGGCCAGCCTTACAAATGCATCATACAAACTGAGCCGAATTTCATCATGTGAATAAAAAGAGCCTTTATGAACATAAAAAACGCTAAGTTCCTGAAATATCACAATCAAGACTATGATCAAAATTGTAAACACCAATATTGATCTTAGGCGATCAATGCTGGTGTCGCGTATAGCAACACCAACTGCATACGCTCCTAAACCAGATCCAACCACTAGAAAAAATTCTGAGAGCACTGCGAAGCACACACCGATAACAATATATTTTCGATTGTTTCCCATCAATCGAAATATTTTTGTCAGCGACGAATTCCTAGCATTAAAACCACTCACATTGACTCCTCAACCTGTGCCTCAAAAAGTGCGCGGTAGTGTCCGTCATCCAGTAAAACAAGATCGGCATGAGTTCCGCTCTCTACAATCTGACCACGTTCCAAGACGATAATGTTATCCGCTTTTTTAATGGTTGACAACCGATGTGCTATAATGATGCAAGTTCGGTTTCTTGATATCTCTTCCAAAGATTTTTGGATCAACCCTTCATTCTGCGCATCAACAGAACTTGTGGCCTCGTCGAGTACAAGTACAGGGGCATTTTTCAACAAGGCACGCGCAAGAGAGATTCTCTGTCTCTGTCCCCCCGATAGCATGGAACCGCGCTCTCCAACTAGAGTATCAAGTCCTTTGGGAAGTTTCGCTATGAAATCACCGATGTGCGCAGCTGCACATGCAGCATTCATATCAGCATCTGATGCATCAGGTTTTGCGATAAGAAGATTGTCGCGAATCGTGCCGTGAAACAGATAAGGATTTTGACTGACCAACGCGAATTTGGAATGATAATCTGAAATATCATAACTCGAAGATGGTAATCCGTCGACAACTATTCGACCGGAATCCTGCTCCATGAAATGCATTAGCAAATATGCTAAAGTTGATTTTCCAGAGCCTGAACTTCCGACGATTGCAATCGTCTTGTTCCTCTGAATATCAAATTTGATATCATGGAGAGCATCCTCAGTTCCTGTTGGGTATTTAAAAGAAACATCTTTGAACTGAATTATAGTATCTTCATGCCCTCTTTGACTCCTCACCACGTTCTCTGTTTCCTGATGAATAAGAGGTTCCGCATCAAGAATATCGAATATTCGTTCCGCGCCGGCAATTCCTTGATACGAAAAATGAATCACTCGTCGTAATTCTTGAATCGGTCTGAAGCATTCGCGAGCGAGCACCAGAACAATGAAAAGTTCAAAAGCACTAAGATGGCCTGTCCAGCTTCTTAAAGAAGCAATTACAGAAGTAAGTAGCATGCCTGCGATAAGAAACAACAGTCCAGGAGTGCCGCCGAGGACCTCGACGCGAAGCACCCCCCATGGAAGCATTCCTCATCGCGTGTGCCCGTTCTGATATCCTGTCACGCTGCCTGCGAACGACACCCATCGCCTTGAACACCGGCATGCCCCGCAGGGTTTCCATGTATTCAGCCGTAAGCGCCGGAGCCTCCACCCACCAGAACCGCAAACGAGGTCCGAGCATGTGCCACATAATGACGTGTCCGTTTGCTCCCACCAGCGCGGTGATGAAGACAAAAAATCCGACTACAGGATCAATGAAGGCCAAGATAAAAGTAATGACCACCATTCCTATAAAAGATACAACAGCTTGCGCAAGGAATTCTTGAAAATATCTCTGGAGAGCTTCCACAGAAGTGGTGAAAGAACTTTGTAATGCACCTTGTCTGGTCGCGTTCACCCAACCCGGCCCCAGATCGATCAGGCGGTGAAAAAGCTTTTCTCTGAGTTCAGCAGCCATAGCAGTGGCGACTCTAGCTCCGAGAGTTTCCCTGACGAGAAACAATAACGCCCGGACCGCCACGAGAGCGGCAACCCCGAGAATCGGCTTTGCAATTCCAGTAGGGTTAGCACCAATAACCACATCACGTAAAATGATGGCCAATAAGAAACCCTGACCAACGTAAGTCGCCGTAATGAACACACCCATCACGCTCATTGTAAAGAAACTTTTCACGTGAGTTTTTGCCAACGAAAGAAGCCGAGGGTGCCAAACACTGATATGATTGGCACCGCGCGCGTAACTGATCCGTGTCCGGGAAGCACGTGGATCATCGGATCGATAAATATTGGTATCCACATCAAGTGACATAGGATCAATCCTTCCTACGAGCAAATACCAGACGATTGCCTTGCCCATCCGGGCCGCTCGTGACCTCGCTGTCCACCCCAAACACGTTTCGAATATTATCCGCCTCCAGCGCTTCCCTCGGTGTGCCCTCATGAACTATACGCCCGTTTTGAAGTATATAAACACGGTCGCAATATTCAAGCGCAAGATTCAGATCATGCAATACACAAATCGTAGTTTTACCAAGTTCACGGATGATGGACATCAGATCATAAGTGCCTTCCAAATCCAAATGATTGGTTGGTTCATCAAGCAGCAGGATAGGAGTGTCCTGAGCCAAAGAACGAGCGATCAAAGTGCGTTTTTTTCACCACCGGAAAGTGTCATAAAATTTCTTCGATAAAAATTATCTGCTCCAGTCAGACGGAGAGCATGTTCGATGACCCGATTATCTTCCTCGCCCAGACCAGAAAACCCGCGATGATATGGACTCCTCCCCATCGCCACTACCTCTCGAACGCTGAACCCGAAAGAAAGATCGAGCTCCTGGGGAACAACGGCTGTCTTGCGGGCTACATCCATTTGGTTCATGTCATCAAGGCTGAACCAGCTCTTCCCTTCTTCAAGCTCAATGATCCCCTTCACAGGGGTCATCGATTTGTAAAGCGTCTTGACCAGAGTGGACTTGCCACTCCCATTCGGCCCAAGGATTCCAACTACCTCCCCATCATTGACAGCAATAGCCACCCCCTCAAGGATTATTTTCTTCTGCACAGAAACAACTAGATCTTTGGCGCGAATTCGCATACGTCACACTCGATTCCGTCGTAACAAGTATAAGAAATATGGTGCACCAATGATAGCAGTAACAACTCCTATTGGAAGTTCGGCAGGACGTACAGATATTCGGCAAACGACATCAACAAGGATCAGGAAAATTGCTCCTACCAAAGCGCCCATGGACAGCAGATAAAAATGCTTGGAGCCAATAATCATGCGTACCGCATGCGGCACCACGAGCCCAGCAAACCCCACACCTCCTGATACCGCGACGAGGACTCCGATCAGTAACGCTGAACTCACCATCAAGCACAACCGCTCGCGGTCGACCTCAAACCCCAGTGCTCGTGCAGTTTCGTCGCCCACTGCCAATGCGTCTAAGGCGCGTGCCCGGCTGAGCAAGTAGATAAAAACAATAATCAATGCCCCGCTTGGCACAGCAATGGTCACCCAATTCGCCTGCGCAAGAGTTCCCAGTAAAAAGAATAAGATTGAACCAGCTGCTTGAGGATCATCACTACGGAAAATCAGATAGGAAGTTAGCCCGGTAAACAAATAAGACAACGTAACCCCAGCAAGGACGATACGATTCGGCGTATAACTTCCCCTTGTCCGTGAAAGGATCACAACGGCAACTAGCGCTACTACGGCACCTAAAAAAGCTGCGGCAAATCGCCAAAAAGATGCTGCCAATACTGCGCCACCAAGAACAGCAACCATGACCGCACCAAGGCCTGCACCAGCTGTGACACCTAGAATATACGGATCCGCCAAAGGATTTCGCACAGTCGCCTGCAAAGTCGCCCCAACAATCGAGAGTCCAGCGCCAACGACTGCTGCAAGAAGTACTCGAGGCAAACGAAATTCCCAGATGTACTGTCCCTGTTGCACTGTGTAGCCAGGACCTATATCGATCCCGAGAATCCCCTTAGCAAGCACACTCAATGTGGATTTAATGGGGACAGTGACGGTCCCGACTGCGACCGCCACGACAACGCTGACTAGCAAGAGAGCGATAACAATCACATAGCAACTCACTCGAAAACTCGTAGAATCATCCCACCATTCACGAAAGCTGTGTTTCATAAATTAGGATTCCACCTTAGCATCGGCAATGTTCTGTGCCATGAACTCAATTTGATCTATCGCTCTAGTGCTCCCTGGTTGCCCGCCCATATCATCTATTGCATAGATCTGCGCATTACGCCCCGCAGTCGTTTCTCGAAGTTTATCCTGCATTTCTTTCGCGGCAGTGGCCTTCGCCCCTTCATCCTCCATGTGCGCGACACCAACAAAAATAATATCAGGATTACGATCGATGATTGATTCTGGATTAACAAGTGAGTACGCTTCATCAAGGTCATCAAAGACGTTATGAACGCCCAATTGAGTAAGCATTTCTCCTTGAGTGTATTTCGGTCCTATCGCCACGAGATCAGTACCGCTCGGGTCAAAACCAAGGATTGCCACCTTAGCATTATTCCCAGCAACTTGTCGTTGCGCTTTGCTGACTCGATCCTTCATCGAACTGACCAAGTCCGTCGCTTTAGACTCATGATTCGTAATTTTCCCGAGATTGGTCACATCAGTATACAATCCATCAAATGATCCTCCCCAGCCGCCACAGCCTTGATTCGCAATATAAACACCAATACCAGCCTTCTCAAGATCTTCGACGGTGGCTTCATCCTTCGCCGGATCAAAAGGCCAAGTTGAGTTTTCCGCATACACCAGATCAGTCCCAGACGAAAGAACTTGCTCTCTCGTTCCGAACTGTTCTGTGCCCAATTTAGTTAAAGAATCAAACTTATCCTGATACTCAGGAGCCGGGTCACCTTGTGCCGTGGACCCAACGGCCACCACTGAGTCTTCCAGCCCCATGTCGAACAGGGTATCAGTCAAACCTACTGCAGAAGCTGTGATTTTAGTCGGTGTACCCCGATACGTGACGTCCTCGCCACACCGGGTAACCGTAACTTCTCGATCTGTTGAACTCTCTCCGCCCCCAGAGCTCGCTACTGGATCACTTCCACATCCTACCAGAACAATTGACATTAAAGCCACACCCACGACAGTACCCTTCTTGTATGACACGAGTCCTCCTTATTACATGAAAACCTACACAGGTAATTCTTGAGAAATTATTAGCTTATACCTAGGTTAGGTTATACTATGATTGCTGCACTGGATCTGTCAACCCCAGAAGGAATGAGACGGTCGCTGTAAATTCCTTTTCCAGGAGCTCTGTCCCCCGTCCGGGATTCCCGAAGTTTCGCTTTCAGACGCCTGATCTCCGCGTGCTCTTCCGCGGTAGGATTCCCGGTTTCAGGATCGGGATTTTCTTCCCACCATTTTGCAACCCAGTTCCCAACAGCCTGTGTCACGAGATCATACGACCTGGCAACTGGGATGCTCTATGGCTGTCATGAAACAAAATCGTATCCTTCGTGGATTCCGTGCGTCGTCTCGAACACAATCAGAATGTGCGGGTTGAGGCCGCCCCTGAAGAAGCCGCCGTCTTGCTCAGATGGAAGAAGCGCTCCCGCACAGTCACGTACTCGTCAGGGCTGAGGGTCGAAGCTATCCTGTACGCCTCCGAGGGGGCGGGCTGGGCATCGCCGCGGACATGGCCGGGTGCGTCGAGAGACCGTGCGGGAACAGCCGGCCGACTGACAGGCCACGAGGATGTGCCAAGTGCCGACCCGGGCATACCGACACCAGAACGCGGGCGGGACCCCGCCCGCACTCAGAAGGAAGGAATCAAGAGCATCCTCGCTCAACCGCCCCTCCCGGCCCGGCATCCGCGCCGCATTCTGGGGGTGTCCCGGCTCTGCGCGACGTCGTGAAGACCCGGGTTCGACATCTGGTACCAGTCAGACTCCTCCCATCAATTGCTCATTCGCTTCTGCGGGCTGAGTCTCGAAGCACCCGACCGGTTCGACGAGCACCGCGGAGGCTGCTGTCGAGAAGCAGATGGCTCAAGTGAAAACCGAAGTCAAGCAGCTGGTGGAGGATGGCTGGGAGCTGTACACCGTCGATGAGGTCCGCGTCTGGCACGAGACCGGGACCCCGCCGTACGCGGCTGCCGGTTGACCTTCCGGGCTGTTGTTGTCGCCTGCTAAGGTGGTGGGTGTGCTCGATCCGAGTCATGATCGCGGTGCGAAGTTCTTTGCGAGTTGCCCGTCGGTGCCTGTTCAGGATTCGGCCGCATCGGCGCGACCCATGGATCCGGCCATCGCGTGGCGACCGGTCGCGTGCCGCAGCTTTCCCGATCAAGATCGGCTGCCACGATCAGGATGCAGTACACGGCCGGTCCATCAATTGACCCTCAACATGGCGTGAGGTGATCGCTCTATCCAGGGCCGCGGCCGCAGGGCGGAGCTTCATGCGTGAGCCGATCAGGTACCCGATGATCCTGCCGAAGTACACGTCCTCAACCACGCACAGGTAAAATTTCCCTTCCCGCGTCGGGTGCCCGGAGACGTCCGTGGACCACTTGATCTCTCCGATGGGGCACAACACAGATTGATCACGAAATGGCTCACGACGTCAGAGCACCTACGGAGCAGGCCGTCTCTTCGTCCATTAATGGATACGAACGCATCGGGGCGCCCGAGCCCATCACGGACCCGGGCGCCCCAGATCTTGACGGGACGGGTCAGCCCTCGAGGGCATCGGCCACGACTTGGCGGGCGCCGTCCTGCAACTGAGCCAAGTGCTCGGCGCCGCGGAAGGACTCGGCGTAGATCTTGTACTTGTCCTCCGTGCCCGAGGGGCGGGCCGCGAACCAGCCGCCGCCGGTGGTCACCTTCACCCCGCCGATGGCCGCGCTGTTGCCGGGCGCCTCGGTGTAGATGTGCGTGATCGCATCGCCGGCCAGCTCGGTGGCCTCCATGTCGGCAGGCGACAGGGCCTTGAGGCGGGCCTTCTGCTCCCGGCTGGCGTCCGAGTCGATGCGCGCGTAGTAGTAGTCACCGAATTCGGCGGCCAATTCCGCGTAGTGCTGGCTCGGGGTCTTTCCGGTCCTGGCCGTGATCTCGGCGGCCAGCAGATCCATGATGAGGCCGTCCTTGTCGGTCGTCCACGTGGCGCCATCGAACTCCAGGAAGGAGGCGCCGGCGGACTCCTCCCCACCGAAGCCGAGCTCGCCGCTGATCAGGCCCGGCACGAACCACTTGAACCCGACGGGCACCTCGACGAGCTTGCGGCCGAGCTTCGCGGCCACATTGTCGATCATCGAACTCGACACGAGGGTCTTGCCGACGGCGGTACCGGCAGGCCAACCGGGGCGGTTGCCGTACAGGTACTGAATCGCCACGGCCAAGTAGTGGTTCGGGTTCATGAGGCCGTCATCGGGCGTCACGATGCCGTGACGGTCGGAGTCGGCGTCGTTGCCGGTGGCGATGTCGTACTTGTCCTTGTTCCGCACCAGCGAGGCCATGGCATTCGGGCTGGAACAGTCCATGCGGATCTTGCCATCGGTGTCGAGCGTCATGAAGTACCAAGTGGGATCGATGACCCTGTTGACGACGGTCATCGAGGGGATCAGGTTCTCGGAGATGTACTCCCAGTACTGCTCCGAGGCCCCGCCCAGTGGATCGGCGCCGATGCGCAGGCCGGAAGCCCTGATGGCCTCGATGTCGACGACATTGACCAGGTCCTGGCAGTAGGCGGTGCGGTAGTCGTGGCGCTCCACCTGGGCGGCGGCCTGCTCGTACGGGATGCGCTTGATGGTATCGAGGTCGCCGAGCAGCTCATTGGCGCGCGCAGCGATCCAGCCGGTGGCGTCGGTGTCGGCCGGGCCACCGTTCGGCGGGTTGTACTTGAAGCCGCCGTCGCGCGGTGGGTTGTGCGAGGGGGTCACGACGATGCCGTCGGCAAGATCGGACGAGCGGCCGCGGTTGTGGACGATGATGGCCCGCGACAGGGCCGGGGTGGGCGTGTACTCGTCCTCGCGCTCGGCGATGACGTGCACGCCGGCGGCGACGAGCACCTCGATGGCCGTCCTCCAGGCCGGAAGGCTCAGGCCGTGGGTGTCCTTCGCGATGAACAGCGGGCCGGTAGTGCCCTGACCGGCACGGTACTCGACGATCGCCTGGGTGATCGCCGCGATGTGAGACTCGTTGAAGGCTCCGTCGAGGCTGGCGCCGCGATGGCCCGAGGTGCCGAAGACGACCTGCTGGTCAGGATCGGCAGGGTCGGGTTTGATGTCGTAGTAGGCGCCGATCACTGCGTCGACGTTGATCAGATCGGAGGGGAGAGCCGGTTGCCCGGCGCGTTCGTGTGCCATGGGTCCATCTTCTCTCACCCGGCCCCCCGCGCCCAGGGCGTTCACACCTCGATCCGGCCGACGACTCCCCCACCAGCCCCTGATGGGACTGCCGGGAGGGGAAAGTCGGCGCGGTGGAACAGCGGTGGAACAATGGACGCATGAGTCAACCGGTCAATCCGCATCAGACCTCCGGCGCCGCGAAACGCCCGGGCACCGCCGCACCCGCGGGCAACGCGTCGTTCAGCCGCCCCGGTGCCGTCGATCTGTCCCAGTTCGCGGCCCAGCAGGCGCCCGCCGGCGGCCAGACGAGCACCGGGAGCTACGCGGTCGAGGTCACCCAGGCCGAGCTGAACTCCGTGCTCCAGCAGTCGATGAACTACCCCGTAGTGATCGCGCTCCTGTCCGGCGGCGACCCGGGCTGCGTCCAGCTCAAGGCCGTCCTGACGCGGATCTCAGATGATGACGCGGGCCGCTGGCTGCTGGCCACGGTCGACATCGATACCCAGCCGGGCATCGCCCAGGCCTTCGGGGTGCAGGCCGTCCCGACCGTGCTGGCCGTCATCGGCGGCCAGCTCGCCCCGCTGTTCCAGGGCACCGCCGACGAGCAGCAGGTCCGCGGCGTCCTGAAGCAGGTGCTCGACACGGCCGTCGCCAACGGTGTGGCGGGCCGCGTCACCCCCGTCTCGCACCCCGACGCCGGCCCCGATCCGCGCTTCACCAAGGCCGATGAGGCCATGACGGCCGGCGACTACGCCACCGCCGTCGCCGAGTACGACAAGCTCCTCGCCGCGAACCCGAGGGACCACGAGGCCACAGCCGCCAGGGCCACCGCCTCGATGCTCCTGCGCAGTGCCCAAGACGGCGCCCAGGACGCGATCGCGGCGGCCGACGCGGATCCGAAGGACATCGACAAGGCCATGGCCGCCGCCGACGCCGAGATCGTCGCCGGCAAGGCCGGGAGCGCCTTCGACCGCCTGATCGGCCTCATCCGGGCGACCGCCGGCGGCGACCGCGAACGCCTCCGAGTGCGCGTCCTGGAGCTCTTCGAGACGATGGACCCGGCGGACCCGGCACTGCTGGCCGCCCGCCGCGACCTGGGTTCGGCGCTGTTCTGACCGCAGCCGGCGCCATGACCGGTCCCCGCCGGAACGGTGAACGGCGAGGGACTGACGGGCTCGCTCCGGCAGCGACCCGGCGCCGCCGGAGCGAGCGGTCTGTGCGATGATGCCCCCATGGAAAACGAAGATCTCTTCACCTGCATCGACCACGTTGCCTACGCGTGCCCCGACGCCGACGAGGCCGCCAAGTTCTACATCGAGACCTTCGGCTGGCACGAGATCCATCGTGAGGAGAACCCTGAGCAGGGCATCCTCGAGATCATGATGGCCCCCGCCGCCGAACTGACCCCCGACATGACCCAGGTCCAGATGATCAGTCCGGTCAGCGAGACCTCCACCACTGCCAAGTGGCTGGAACAGCACAACGGACGCGCGGGCCTGCACCACATGGCCTGGCGCGTCGATGACATCGACGCCGTGAGTGCCACCCTGCGCGAGCGCGGCGTCCGCCTGCTGTACGATGAGCCCAAGGTCGGCACCGGAGGCAACCGCATCAACTTCATGCACCCGAAGTCGGGCCGAGGCGTGCTCATCGAGCTCACCCAGTACCCGAAGAACAACTGATTTCCTCCTCACCCGGGCCATCGGCGGCTCGGTGGGTTCGTCCGTCTGTGGCGCGTCTCCATCGGAGTCGCGCCACAGGCGTTCACCGGTGTTCTCACCGAAGTGGCGAGGTGCGCCGTGCGGCTGACCCCCGCCCAATGGCGCAGTCGACCCCAGCCGGTCCCCCGTTCTCCGTCCGGCGCGGGGGTACGCGCCCACCCTGAAAGCAGTACTGCGGCACGATTGGGGCATGCGAATCCGTCGTGCCCTGGCCGATCTCGGCTGGCGTCTGTCCCCGTACCGTCTCGTCGGCCGCGAACCGCCGTCCCAGCCCGGTGTCTTCCTGGGCGCGCCCCATACGAGCAACTGGGACTTCATCGCCTTCCTCGGTGTCGCCTGGCACTTCCAGATGCCGATGAAGGTGCTCATCAAGAACTCGTGGGTCGACGGCCCGGTCGGCCCCCTCATCAGGGCGATGGGCGGGATCGGTGTCGATCGCTCCCGTCCCGGCGGCCTGGTCGACGATCTCGTCCGTCAGGCGGCGCAGGGCGACCGCTTCCAGCTCGTCATCGCGCCGAAGGGGATGCGTGCGCCGCGCCCCTACTGGAGGTCCGGGTTCTACAGGATCGCCCTCGGTTCCGGGCTGCCCGTCACGCTGGCCGGCATCGACTCGGAGCGCAAGGAGGTCGAGATCGGCCCCACGTTGACGATGACCGGTGACGCGAGGGCCGACATGGACGAGATCCGCGCGTTCTACTCGCGCTTCGCCGGCCTCGTCCCCGGCAGGCGCTCCGAGCCCCGTCTGCGCGAGGAGGACGCCGAACGGCCGGCGGTCCGGCAGTGACCGCCCGCCCTCATCCAGGGGCCCGCCGGCGGCGAGTCAGCCACCGCACCGGTCCCGCCCGTTGATAACCTTCAGATGAACTTCCTCAGGAGCATTGATGAGCGATTACACCGATGCCGGCGCTGGCGAACTCAGCGAGGAGACCGGTCTCAACCTCTTCGACGACAGGGCCAGTGCGGCCGGCAGTTTTCCCCACGCCATGATGGGCTACGACCGCAGCACGGTCGACAGCTACGTGCGCGACATCGAGCACCGGCTGGCCGCGGCCCGTCAGCTGAACCGTGACCGGCTCCGCGACCTCGAGTCGCTCAAGGCCCAGCAGGGCACCACGGACTTCACCCGGCTCGGCTCGCACGCCACCTCGCTGCTGCGCGCCGCCGAGGCCCAGTCCGATGACCTCATCTCGAAGGCGGGCATCGAGGCCGAGCGGATCAAGGAGGAGGGCCGCCGCGTCGCGGCCGACCTGCGCGCGAACGCCCAGACCGAGGCAGACGACATCCGCGTCTCGGGCATGACGAACCTGCGCACCATGCGGGAGGAGCTCCAGCGCCAGAGCCAGTCGATCCTGGACGAGGCCAAGGCTCAGGCCAACGGCCTCGTCGAGACCGCCCAGCACCACGCCCGGGCGATCATCGACGAGGCCGAGAACACCGCCGCCATGGCGCGTCGTGCCGCCGACGGCGAGGCCGAGGCCTCCCGCAACCAGATCGCCAAGGAGGCCGCCGACGCGGCGACCGCCTCCCGCAACGAGGCCGACCAGATCTGCGGCGCAGCCCGGACACAGGCCGAGCAGATCCTGGCCAACGCCCGCGCAGAGGCCGAACAGCTCAAGGCCGTCGCCGCCGCAGAAGCCGATGACCTGCTCGCCGCTGCGCGCAGCGAGGCGGCCGACACGAAGACGAGGGCCGACCAGGAGGTCGCCGACCTGCTGAAGACCGCCCGTTCCGAGGCCGCCGAGACGAGGACGGGAGCCGATCGACTGGCCGCCGACACCGCCAGCGCCGCCCAGGCCCAGGCCGAGAAGATCCTGGGCGAGGCCCGCGACCAGGCCGACGCCATCCGCGTCGAGGCCAACGAGACGGCCAAGGCCCGCCAGGAGGAGGCCAATGCGCAGGTCGAGAAGATGCGCGCCGAGATGGCCGAGCTCTACGCCGCCGCCGCGAAGGCCTCCGAGGATTCCACGCGCGCGGTGCAGGCCCAGGCCGAGGAGGCGCGCAAAGTCACCAACGAGGCCCTCGAAAGCGCCGAGCAGATCAAGACCGAGGCGGCCAGCACGGCAGAGGCCACCGTCGCGGCGGCCAACCGCCAGTCGGCCATGATCAAGGACCGCCTGGAGGAGCAGTACGTCTGGCGCAAGGAACAGCTCGAACGGGAGGCCAATGCCCTGCAGCTGCGCAAGGACACCCTCATCGCCCAGCTCGCCAATCTTCGCGAGCTCGGGCAGGAGGCCGCCGAGGACTTCAACGGGGAGACCGCCCCCGATCCCGAGGCCGATGTGAGGCTCCCGCAGACCGGCGCCATCGACGAGAGCGCCGAGGACACCCACCAGATCCCGGTCACCGACAACCAGGAATGGCTCAAGGAGGCCCCGGCCGGGGATGCCCGGGCCGGCGCCGACGAGCCCACCGCGCTGATCAACACCGACCAGGTGAGGAGGACGGGCGCCGCCCAGGCGGAGAAGAAGAAGACCCGCCCTCAGCAGCGCACAGGGCCCCGCTGAGCCCCGCCCGGTGGTCTCCGCGGGCCCTCAGAAGAGCCGCTCCTCGGAGTTGTCGATGCCGCGCAGCGCGTCGTAGTCGACGGTGAGACAGGTGATGCCGCGGTCGGCGGCCAGTACGCGGGCCTGCGGTTTGATCTCCTGGGCCGCGAGGACGCCGGTAACGGGCGCTATGAGCGGGTCGCGGTTCATCAGCTCGAGATACCTGGTGAGCTGTTCGACGCCGTCTATTTCACCGCGGCGCTTGACCTCGACCGCCACATAGGCGCCTTGGGCGTCGTGCAGCATGAGGTCGACGGGCCCGATGGGGGTCGGGTACTCGCGGCGCACCAGCGTACAGCCCTCGCCGAAGGCGGCGGGGTTCTCGGCCAGCAGAGCCTGGAGATGGGCCTCGACGCCGTCCTTGCGCAGGCCGGGTTCGGCCCCCAAGTCGTACTCGTTGTCGTCAATGATCTCGGCGATGGCGATCTGCAGGGTGTCCCCGTCGCCGCCCTTGACCACCCACACCTGCCGAACCCGCTCATCCGGATCGGCCGTCGTCGCGGTCAGGTCCTCGGGCGCATCCTGCACGGTGAGCGTGCACGGTGGAGTCATCCAGTTGAGCGGCTTGTAGGCGCGGTCATCGGCATGGACGGACACGGCCCCGTCGGCCTTGACCATGATGAGCCGGGTGGCCATCGGCAGATGGGCAGTGAGCTTGCCGCCGTAATCGACCTGACAACGAGCAATCACCAAACGCACCCGGCCACGCTACCAGTCCGGGCGCGGCCTGGGGGAGGCTAGTCTTGGGGCTGTGGCACATCATCGTCCGAGCAAGCACACGCGGCCCGCGCGCCCCCTGGGCCTCGCCCCGTACCAGACCAGTGCCGCCAAGCGCGACGGCCGCTGGGTCGTGCGTCAGATCCGGGCGGGGCAGTCGACGAAGGACTACCGTTGCCCCGAGTGCGAGCGGACCATCGCCATCGGCGCGGCCCACGTCGTCGCCTGGCCGCATACCCCACCGATCGGCGCCACCTCGGGTCTGGACTTCCGCCGCCACTTCCACACCTCCTGCTGGAAGCGCAGGCCGTGAGCGCCGCCGTCAAGCTGCACGTCACGACGATCGGTTCCGGACCGGCGCCGGTCGTCTTCCTGCACGGCTTTCTCGGCCAGGGCAAGAACCTGGCCACGGCCGCCAGGGACGTCTCCGATCTGGCGACGAGCCTGCTCGTCGACGCACCGAACCACGGCCAGTCGGGCTGGACGGAGCACTTCGACTATTTGCAGCTGGCCGACATCATCGCCGACGAGTTGCGCTCCCGCGGGGCCGCCGAGCGCCCGGTGGTCCTCGCCGGCCACTCGATGGGCGGCAAGATCGCCATGTGCCTGGCCCTGCGCCACCCCGGGCTCGTGGCCCGACTCGCCGTAGTCGACGTCTCCCCCGTCGACTACGGGCACGTGGAGTTTCTCGCGCGGCTCCTCGACGCCATGCTCGCGCTCGACCTGTCCGTCCTGGGCTCACGCGGCCAGGCCGATGAGGCGCTGACCGGGGCGATCCCCGACGGGATGATCCGCGATTTCGTGCTGCAGAACCTTCGCCGTACGGACGGGTGCTACCCGGCGTGGGGCTGGCGCAGCAACCTGCGCATGCTGCGCGCCGAGCTGGACCGCATGTCGGGGTTCCCCGACATGGGAGCGGCCCGCTGGGACGGCCCGGTGCTGTGGATCGCCGGCACCGGTTCCGACTACGTGCAGAACCGCCACGCCCCGGCCATGCGCGCTCTGTTCCCCCATGCGCACCTGGTGCGCGTCGAGGGCGCCGGCCATTGGGTGCACGCCGCCCGGCCGCAGGCCTTCGCACAGGTGCTGCGGGCCTTCCTGCAGGGCTGAGCGACCCCCTCGGCGCAAGCGCGGCGAGTACCGCGAAGAGAAGAGGGATCGTCGGCCCCGGCCGGTGGCGGCGCGACCGGCAAGGTGGGGTCTGGGCTGCGTCCCGCCAACGCGCCCGTCCGGGGGCCGCGCCCGGCCCGCTGCTATCCCAGCGAGACTCGCTTCAACGTCGTGTCCGCGGCAGGAGCCGGCGAGGCGCCCTGTTTGAACCCCTTCTCGGCGATCTGGCCGAGCACCTGTCTGCCGGCGTCGTCGACGGTGCCGAGCACCGGGTAGTCGCCGGAGACCGTCGAGTCGGCGTAGGTCATGAAGAACTGACCTCCGTCGTGCTCGGGATCGGCCAGGGCGACCGTACCGGCCGGGTAGGTGCACTCGGTACGGCTCTCGTCCGTGCAGCCGATCAGTGACGAATCCGTCTCGGAGGCCAGGCCGTAGCCGGAGGTCCCCTTGCCGGTGCCACTCGGATCACCGCACTGCAGGATGTAGAGCCCCGCATTGGTCAGCCGGTGGCAGGCGGTCCCGGTGTAGTAGCCCTGCTCGGCCAGGGACTCGAACGAGTGCACGGCGCAGGGGGCCGAGGACCGTTCGAGGACGAGGGTGATCGTGCCGGCACTCATCGACAGAGCGACGGTGGCGGTACCGGAGGCCGGCACCCGGGCGCCGCTGGGCGGGTCGACGGCCTTCGCCGCATTGCCCCTGACGGTGTAGTCGCAGGTGACATGGGTCAGGGCGGCGGAATCCGTCCCGGAGTCATTCGTCGGGGCGCTCGCGCACCCGCCCAGTACCAGTGCCACCGCAACCGCCGCGACGCCGACGGCCGTCCTCATCCTGCTCATCGCCAACCTTTCCCCGATGGCTCAAAGGTTGCCACCGCCGAAGCCCTCGGCGCTGCGCGCCATGCCGGTTAGGCTGGGCTCCATGGTGAATCTGACGCGCATCTACACGCGCACCGGCGATGCCGGCAGGACGAGGCTGTCGAACAACGAGGTGGCCGACAAGACCGATCCACGCGTGGAGGCCTACGGCAGCACCGACGAGACCAATTCCGCCATCGGCGTGGCCCTCGCACTGGACCCGGATGAGAGGCTGCGCGGCGCGCTCATGCTCATCCAGAACGAGCTCTTCGACGTCGGCGCCGATCTGTCCAACCCGGTCGTCGCGGACCCCGAGTGGGAGCCGCTGCGCGTCGTGCAGTCCTCCATCGACCGGCTCGAACGCTGGTGCGACGAGTTCGGCGAGCCGCTGCCGAATCTGCGCTCGTTCATCCTGCCCGGCGGCTCCCCCTTGGCCGCCCAGCTGCACGTCGCCCGCTCGCTGGCCCGACGCGCCGAACGCAGGGCCTGGCAGGCCGTCGAGGTCTTCGGTCCCGAGGACGGCCGATCCGAGCCCCATGGCGGAATCAGCCTGCTGGCCGTGAAATACCTCAACCGCTTGTCGGACCTGCTGTTCAACATGGCGCGCTACGCCAATCTGACCGCCGGGCACGACGAGGTGCTGTGGCTTCCGGGTGGTGAGCGCAATGCCGAGCACGCCGAACAGGCCCGCACCGAGAAAGTCTTCCGGGAGGAACACGGCACGCTGGCCCCGGAGCGTTCTCCTGCCCGCGGGCCCGCCGATCACGGCACGCGGTAGGTCCACTCGTCGGCGGTGAACTTCTCGTCCAGCAGGCGCCCGGCCCAAGCGATCTCCTCGGGACGGTAGTCCGACCGGACGGCGTTGTAGCGTCCCATGAAATAGGCCATGAAGCGCCTGAAGATCTCCTCGCGCGGCAGACCGGTTCGCGAGCGCATCGGATCGACGCGCTTGTTGGCGCTCTTCGTCCCCTTGTCGGAGAGCTTCTCGCGGCCGATGCGCAGCACCTGCATCATCTTGTCGGCATCGATGTCATAGCTCATCGTGACGTGGTGCAGGACCGTGCCGTCGACCAGGCGGCGCTGGGCCGCGCCACCGATCTTGCCCTTGTCGCTGGCGATGTCGTTGAGCGGCTCGTAAGTGGCGTGGATGCCGACCCCCTCGAGGGCGCCGAGCACCCAGTCGTCGAGGTAGGCGTAGGACTGCTCGTAGCTGAGGCCCTCGACGAGCGAACCGGGCACGGTCAGCGAGTAGGTGATGCAGTTGCCCGGCTCCATGAACATGGCGCCGCCGCCGGTGATGCGGCGCACGACACGGATGCCGTACTTGGCGGCGTTCTCGGAGTCGACCTCGTTGCGCACCGACTGGAAGGATCCGATGACGACCAGCGGCGAGTCCCAGTCCCAGAAGCGCAGGACCGGGCCGCGGCTGCCCGCGGCGAGTTCGGCCGGGAAGACCTCGTCCAGGGCGACGTGCAGGGCCGGATCCATGACCCTGGGACCGATGACCTCGAAGTCCAAGTCGTTCCAGCCGGTGGCCCCGCCGACTGCGCGGCGGGCCGCGATGGCCACGGCCTGCGGGTCGAAACCGACCATGCGCACACCCCGGCCGAGAGCGGCCCGGATGGCTTCGGCCAGCTCCTCGACCGGGGCCGAGGTGGCCGTTCCGTTGATACCGGCGTTGATCTGCTCAAGGGCCTCGTCGGGTTCGAGGAAGAAATCGCCCGACAGGTGGGCGTTGGCATAGCGGCCGTCGATCTCGTCCGCCTGGACGACGACGAGCTTGCCGCCCCGCACCTTGTACTCACCGCGCACGCCTGCGTCTCCTGTTCACTTCCTGCTCGACCGGTTCTTAGCGGTAACGGCCCTCGCCGGGCGGGCCGGCCTCGAGCCAGCTCATGAATCCGGTGAGGCACTCGGCGTCCATGCCCAGCTGCCACAACGCCGGTTCGGCCGCGCCGAAGCGCTGGGCGACGGCGACGACCTGCTGACCGGCAGCGAGCCTGTGAAGATCGCCGTCGTCCGGCGGTCGGTGATCGACCAGCTCGGCCCGACGGCGATGGATGACGACATTGGGGCGGCGTCCGAGGGACAACACCCGGTACCAGCCCAAGTGGTTGCCCTCGTAACGGGCCAGGCCGGAGTGCCAGGGGCGCACGACGGGGCGCTTCTGGCGCAGCTGGCACTCGAAGACGCCGCCGCGCGACCAGATCCACCGGATGCGGAGCACGCCGAGCACGCCGAGCAGGAGAACGACGACGACGGCAAGGGCCACCAGCCCGGCGATGATGTCTCCCGCTTCCATGCCAGAAACCTACCCGCCCCGCGCCGGGCGGACCAAGGTCATCGCCGGTCCTCCCCGATGACCCTGACCGGGGCGGGCGTGATCTCGGCCTCGCCGCCGGCCAGCGCGGCGGCCCTGGAGGCGGCGCGCACCTGGGCTATGGCGTGGTTGTACTCGCGCGCCTGGCTCTGATCGGCCTCGCCGGAGTCGACGACCTCGTGCAGATGGGCGATCGTGCTGCGCGCCTGGTCGACGGAGATCTCGGAGGAGATCTCGCCGAAGGCGCTCAGCAGCGAGACATGGTTGTTGAACACCGAAATGAAGCCGTCGGAAACGGCGATGACCTCGGTGACGCCGTCGACGCGCGTGATCTGCACGGCGCACGGCACCAGGGCGGCCATGAGCGGCGTGTGATTGGCGAGGATGCCGATGTCGCCTTCAGTGGTCCTGGCGATCACGTTGACGGCCTGGCCCTCCCAGACCCTGCCGTCGGCGGCGACCACCGCGACCTCGAGGGGTGCGGCCATCAGGACTCCTTCTTGAGCTGGTCCCACTTCTTGTAGACGTCATCGAGATCGCCGACGTTGAAGAAGGCCTGCTCCGGGACCTCGTCGCACTTGCCCTCGCAGATCATCTTGAAGCTCTCGACGGTCTGCGTCACGGGGACCGTGGAGCCCTCGACGCCGGTGAACTTGGTGCCCGTGTACATGTTCTGGGACAGGAACTGCTGCACCCGGCGGGCCCGGGAGACGACGATCTTGTCCTCCTCGCTCAATTCGTCGATGCCGAGGATGGCGATGATGTCCTGGAGCTCCTTGTTGCGCTGCAGAATCTGCTTGACCTGCGTGGCGACCTCGTAGTGCTCCTGCCCGACGTACTCGGGGGCGAGCAGGCGGCTGGTACTGGTCAGCGGGTCGACGGCCGGGTACAGGCCGCGCGAGGCGATCTCACGGGAGAGCTCGGTCGTGGCGTCCAGGTGGGCGAAGGTCGTCGCCGGTGCCGGGTCGGTGTAGTCGTCGGCGGGCACGTAGATGGCCTGCATCGAAGTGATGGAGTGGCCCCGCGTCGAGGTGATACGCTCCTGGAGCTGCCCCATCTCGTCGGCCAGGTTGGGCTGGTAGCCCACTGCCGAGGGCATGCGTCCGAGCAGCGTGGAGACCTCCGAGCCCGCCTGGGTGAAACGGAAGATGTTGTCGATGAACAGCAGCACGTCCTGGTTCTGCACGTCGCGGAAGTACTCGGACATCGTCAGCGCACTCAGGGCGACGCGAAGACGAGTGCCCGGGGGCTCGTCCATCTGGCCGAAGACCAGGGCGGTGTCCTTGAGCACGCCGGCCTCGTCCATCTCGTGGATGAGGTCGTTGCCCTCACGGGTGCGCTCGCCGACACCGGCGAACACCGAGGTGCCGCCGAAGTTGTGGGCGATGCGGTAGATCATCTCCTGGATGAGCACCGTCTTGCCCACGCCGGCACCGCCGAACAGACCGATCTTGCCCCCCTGGACGTACGGGGTCAGCAGGTCGAGGACCTTCAGTCCGGTCTCGAGCATCCGGGTACTGGGTTCGAGCACGTCGAACGACGGCGGATCGCGGTGGATCGGCCAGCGTTCGGTGACGGCGATGCTCGACGGATCGGCGTTGAGGACGTCGCCGGTGACGTTCCACACATGTCCCTTCGTGACGTCGCCGACGGGCACGCTGATCGGGGCGCCGGTGTCGATGACCTCGGTGCCCCGGCGCAGGCCGTCGGTGGGCTTCAACGAGGTGCAGCGCACCGTGTTGTCGCCGATCTGCAGGGCCACCTCGAGGGTGATCGTGCGCTCGCCCTCGCCGGAGTCCAGGCTCACGTGCAGGGCGTTGTCGATCTCGGGGATGCGGCCGTCCGGGAACTCGACGTCGACAACCGCGCCGATGACGCGGACGACATGGCCGTTGACCGTCGTGGCGGAACCGGGAGCTGTGGATGTGACAGTCATTCAGGTCTCCTGCCTGGATTCGGACAACGCGCCTGCGCCGCCCACGATTTCGTTGATCTCCTGCGTGATCTCGCCTTGGCGGGCCTGGTTGGCCTGCCGCGTGAGAGTGTCGATCAGGGTGCTGGCATTGTCGGTGGCCGAGTGCATGGCCTGCTGCCGGGCCGCCAGCTCGGAGGCCGCGGACTCGCGCAGCATGTACTTGATGCGGTCGATCACGTACAGCGGCAGCAGGGCGCCGAGCACCGTCTCGGGATCGGGCTCGAACATGTACGGCGGGACGAAGTCTCCGGGGCGCTCCAGCGCCTGGTCGGGGCTCTCGGCGACATCGCCGCTGTCCGCGACGATCTTCAGCGGGAGCAGCCTGACGATCTCGGTCTCCTGCGTGACGAGCGATCGGAAGCGGGTGAACACCACGTGGATCGAGTCGACACCGCCCTTCTCGACAGGTGTCATGAACGCGTCGATGAGCCTGTTACCGATCCGGTAGGCGTGCCTGTAATGCGGTTCGTCGCTGAAGCCCGTCCAGGAGTCGGACAGTTCGACGCCGCGGAAGGCGAAGTAGTCGTGCGCCTTGCGCCCGACCGTGTAGATGTCGACCTCGCTGCCGGATCCGTGCAGCCGGGCGATGAGGCCCTCGGCGGCCCTCATCACATTGGACGGATAGCCGCCTGCCAGGCCGCGGTCGGAGTTCACCACGAGCACGGCGACGCGCCTGGCGTTCTCGACATCGCTCGTCAGCGGGTGACTCACGCGGGAGTAGGCCGCAGCGGAGGATACGGCCCTGACCAGCTCGCGCGTGTAGTCGTCCGAGTTGCGGGCCTTCTGCTGGGCCCTCGTGACGCGCGAGGCCGCGATGAGCTCCATGGCCTTCGTGATCTTCATCGTCGTGGCCACGGAGTTCTTGCGCTGTCTCAGCTCGCGCAGGGAGGCAGGCATGTCAGGACCTCTTCGTGGCGACGATCCTGGCCTGGTTGATGTTCTCCTCGCCGATCTCATCGGCTTCGCCGGTGCTCAGGGGCTGGCCGTCGCCGGTGCGGAAGACGCCCGAGAAGGCCTCGACCTGGCGGGTGAGCTCGGCGGCGGACTCGTCCGAGAGCTCACCGGAGCCCGTGATCGTGGCCAGGACGTCGGTCTGCTCGCGCAGGTGCTCGACGAACTCGTCGACGAAGCGCAGCACGTCCTCGACCGGGACGGGGTCGAGATGGCCGTTGATGCCGGACCACAGGGCTATGACCTGCTCGGCCATCGGAACGGGACTGGCCTGGCGCTGACGCAGCAGCTCGGTGAGGCGGGCGCCGCGGTCGAGCTGGCGGCGGCTGGTCGCGTCCAGGTCGGAGGCGAACATGGCGAAGGCCTGCATGTCGCGGTACTGGGCCAGGTCGATCTTCAGCGTGCCGGAGACCTTCTTCATGGCCCTGGTCTGGGCGGCGCCGCCGACACGGCTGACGGACAAGCCGACGTCGACCGCCGGACGCTGGTTGGCGTTGAACAGGTCGGACTGCAGGAAGATCTGGCCGTCGGTGATCGAGATGACGTTGGTCGGGATGTAGGCCGAGATGTCATTGGCCTTGGTCTCGACGATCGGCAGGCCGGTCATCGAGCCGCCGCCCAGATCGTCGGACAGCTTGGCGCAGCGCTCCAGCAGACGGCTGTGCAGGTAGAAGACGTCGCCGGGGTAGGCCTCGCGGCCGGGCGGCCGGCGCAGCAGCAGCGACATGGCGCGGTAGGCCTCGGCCTGCTTGGTCAGATCGTCGAAGACGATGAGCACGTGCCTGCCGGCGTACATCCAGTGTTGGCCGATGGCCGAGCCCGCGTAGGGGGCGATGTACTTGAAGCCCGCGGGATCGGAGGCGGGGGCGTTGACGATGGTGGTGTACTCCATCGCGCCGGCCTTCTCGAGGTTCTCGCGGACCTCGGTGACGGTCGAGTTCTTCTGCCCGACGGCGACGTAGATGCAGCGCACCTGCTGAGCCGGATCGCCGGTCAGCCAGTTCTCGCGCTGGTTGATGATCGTGTCGGTGGCGACGGTCGTCTTGCCGGTCTTGCGGTCGCCGATGATGAGTTCGCGCTGGCCGCGCCCGATCGGGACCATCGAGTCGATGGCCTTCAGGCCGGTCATCAGCGGTTCGCGGACCTCTTGGCGGTGCATGACGTCGGCCGCCTGCAGCTCGAGGGCGCGACGTCCCTCGACGCCGGTCAGCGGCCCCCTGCCGTCGATGGGGCTGCCCATGGCGTCCACGACGCGGCCCAGGTAGCCGTCGCCGACGGGCACCGAGAGGATCTCGCCGGTGCCGTGCACGGCCGAACCCTCGTCGACGCCCTCGGAGTCGCCCAGGATGACGGCGCCGATCTCCCGGGCCTCCAGGTTGAGGGCGATGCCCATCGTGCCGTTCTCGAATCGCAGCAGCTCATTGGCCATCGCGTGCGCCAGGCCCTCGACGTGCGCGATGCCATCGCCCGAACTCGTCACGAGGCCCACTTCCTCGGGTGCCGCCCGATCGGGCGCGAAACTCTGCACGAAGCTGTCCAGTGCGTTGCGGATCTCGTCCGAACTGATGCTCAGTTCAGCCATGGCGTCCTGTCTTCCTCGATTTCTGCATGTGCCCCGGCCGGGGCCTGGTCGGTGTGGGTCAGACGAACTCTCTGCGGGCCTGGTCCAGCGCGGCCGCGATCGTCCCGTCGATCACTTCGTCGCCGATGAGCACGCGCACGCCGCCGACCACGCCGGGGTCGATGCCGATGCTCAGGTCGATCGGCGCAGCGTAGATGCGCGTCAGCTGGGTCCTCAGCCGTTCGGCCTGGTCCTCGGGCAGCGCCCTGGCGACGGTGACCCGCGCCAGCCGTCGTCCGAGGACGCTGGAGGCGATCTCCTCGTAGCCGGCGATCGTCCTGTCGACCCGCCCACCACGGCGGGCGGCGTGCTGGACCAGGACGAGCGTAGCGGCACCCACCCTGGGGCCGAGCAGCCCCGTGACGAGCGCGGAGCGGTCCTCGGCCGCCGAGCCGTGCGCCGACAGGGACTGCTCGAGCTCGGCGTTGCCGCCGATGAGGCGCGCGCAGGCGCCGAGCTCGGCGCGAACCGTCTCGGGGCTGCCCGAACGGACGCCGATGCGCACGCCCTGCACCTCGAGCGCATCGGCGAGGCCGAGCCCGGAGGGCCAGTCCATGGCGACGGCCGCCGTCAGCAGGCTCGCCGCCGCCGAACCGATCCGGTGGCCGAACAGGCGCTCGACGAGCCGCCCACGGGCGTCCGGTTCGAGGCTCGTGTCGGTCAGGGCGCGGCGCAGTGGGAGATTGTCGCGCAGCGCGTCGACGATCCCGAAGATCTCATCGGTCAGATCGCTGGTCGGGCTGAGTCCGTCGGCAGCCGCGTCGAGCGCCGCGGATCGGTTCTCGGCCACGGTTCTCACTCCCCCGCGCCCCGGACCCGCACGGGTTGGGTCTCCAGTTCGGTCAGGAAACGGTCAACCGTGCGACGGGCGCGCTCGTCGTCGAGGGACTCCCCCACGATGCGGCCGGCGAGTGTCGTGGCCAGGCCGCCCAGCTGGAGTCTGAGCTCGTTCATGGCGACCTCGCGCTCGGTGGCTATCTGGGCCCGGGCCTCGGCGATCATCCTGGCCTGCTCCTGGGCCGCCTTCTGCCTGGCCTCGGCGACGATCTGCTCACCGCGCTCGGCGGCCTCGTCACGGCTGCGCGCCGAATCCGCGCGCACCGCGTCCAGCTGGGCCTGGTACTCGGCCTTGGCGGCGTTCGCCTCCGCCTGCACCTGCTCGGCGTGCCTGATGCCGCCCTCGATCTCATCGGTCCGACGCTCGTAAAGCTCCTCGAAGCGGGGAGCCACCGCCTTGGACACGATCAGCCACATGAGGGCGAGCAGGGCCAGGCCGGCGAGGAACTCGGACAACTCGGGCAGCAGCGGACCGAGATCGAGCAGCGGTACCAGTTCGAACGGTGTCATCGCGGACTACTCATCTGACGACGAAGGCGAGGACGAAGCCCAGAATGGCCAGCGCCTCGACGATGGCGAAGCCGACGTAGACCGGCTGCATGATGGAGCCCCTGGCCTCGGGCTGGCGGGCGATGCCGTTGATGCCGGCGTAGAAGATGAGTGCCACGCCGATGGCGGGACCGAGCGTCGCCAGGCCGTAGCCGAGGACGTTCAGCGAGCCGCTAATCTCCAACGGGGTCATTGCATTTCCTTTCTCAGATGTAGAAGCCCGGACGGGTGCTCCTCAGTGGGCCTGCCCTACCGAGGAACCGATGTACTGCGCGGTCAGCATCGTGAAGATGTAGGCCTGCAGGAAGCCGATGAAGAGCTCCAGGCACAGCATGGTCATGCCGAAGAGCAGCGCCACCACGCCGGTGACGTTGTAGAAGGCGTTGTGGGCCCATGTGAGCAGGGCGGCCCCGCCCCCGACGAAGACCATGACCGACATGTGGCCCGCGAACATGTTCGCGAAGAGTCGGACCGACAGGGTCAGCGGACGGGTGAGGAAGATCGAGATGAACTCGAGCGGGATGACGACCGGCGTGAGCCAGATCGGCACGCCCGCCGGCAGCATGGCGACCCTCAGATAACCCAGGCCGTGCTGCTTGAAACCCGACACGACATAAGCCAGGAAGGTGAGGATCGCCGCCGCGTAGGCGTAGCCGACGCGGGAGAACGTCGGGAACATGAACAGGAAGGTCTCACCGAACCAGTTGCTGACCAGCACGAAGCAGAAGACCGTGAGCAGATAGGGCACGAATCCGCGGTAGCCCGGGCCGATCATGTCGCGGCCGATGTTGCGCACGAAGTCGTAGACGTACTCGGTGAAGAACTGCGCCCTGGTGGGCACGACTCTCAGGTGGCGCGAGGCGATGAGCCAGAACGCCAGGACGCCGACGAAGGCGATGAGCACCAGCAGCAGCGGTTTGGTGAACCAGGTGGTGCCGAACCAGCCCTCGAACTGGAAGTCCCCGGTGCCCGGCGACTCCCAGCCGGTGGTCGCGCCGGCGAGAAGCTGCGAGGCCTTGGTGGCCGCGATCCACACGACGATGACGAGCACCGCGACGAGGACGGGGCTGATGCCCCTCCTCTCCGCGGTCCTCTCGGTAGCCGTTGCCTGAGCGCTGCTCATTCATCGTCTCCGAATCTCTTGATGATCAGGTAGACGGCTGCCGCCGCACCCAGTACGAGCCCGACGGGCAGGAAGGCGCCGGTATGCAGGAGATGGTCGGCGAGCCAGCCGAGTGCGCCGTAGAAGATGACGCCGGCGAGCAGGTAGGACACGGCCGTCACCCCGTCGCCGCCCGCGGATGGAGTGCCGAGCCGATGATCAGTGCTCATCGACGACCCCCTCCGCGCTGCCACCATCGTATATGTAGCTCCGCGTCCGGCGCAGAGCCCGGATGATCCCCGCAGACCACCCGCACACCAAGGTTACCGTCGTCCAGGCGAACCAGTCCACACGACCGGGGCCGCCGAGCCAGCCCGCCGATTCCAATCCCCACAGGGCAAGAGCCGCCAGCGCCGCCCTGATGACGAACCCTGCGAGAAGCGGCCCGAGGGCCCTCAAGCCCGGTACGCGCAGCGCACGCGAGTCGCCGACGACACCCGCCACGAAGTAGGCGCCGACGACCACGAGCGCCATCGCCCAGCCCCGCAGACCGTCGGCACCGGCGACGATGAGGCCGCCCGCGGCGGCCGGGATGCTGCACAGCAGCGCCCCGGCCAGTCCCCCGAGCAGCATCGTCCACTGCCAGGGCCGTCCCGACGGGGGCCTCACGAGGCGCTCCGTCCCGCCGTGCGCCGGTGCCCGCTGAGCGGACCGACGGTGACCAGGACGGCCAGGATCACGAGCACGACGAGACCGGCGGCGAGCCAGCCGTTCCAGACCAGGCCGAGGACGATGACGCCGAAGGCGACCAGAGCCGTCCACATGTACATGATGAGGACGGCCTTGACCTGCGAGTGGCCGCGTTGGAGCAGGCGGTGGTGCAGATGCTTCTTGTCGGCCACGAACCACCAGTTGCCATTCCAGGTACGGCGAACGTAGGCCAGCAGCAGATCGGCCAGGGGGATCGCCATGACGGCGATCGGCAGCAGGATGGGCAGCAGCGCCGGCAGGATGTCACCGCTGGTCGGCGTGAGCGCGGACGAATCTATCTGACCGGTCAGCGAGATCATGCTGCAGGCCAGCAGCAGGCCGAGCAGCATCGAACCGGAATCGCCCATGAACATGCGCGCCCGATGGAAGTTGTGCGGCAGGAAGCCGGCGCAGATACCAGCGATCGTCGCGCTGACCAGCGAGGCCGTCGTGGCCACGACGAACTGCTGCTGGTAGGCCAGCAAATAGGTGTAGACGAACAGCGCGAGCGCCCCGATGCCCACGACACCGGAGGCCAGGCCGTCCAGGCCGTCGATCAGGTTGATGGCGTTCACGCAGACGAAGATGTACAGCACCGTGACGAGCAGCGATGTCGGCGTGTCGAGGGCGATGATCTGGTGCGGCAGGCTCACCCAGTACATCCGCACGCCGTTGAGGACGACGACCCCGGCGGCAAGCACCTGGCCGGCGACCTTGGCCATCCACGGCAGGTCTATCGCGTCGTCGATGGCGCCGATGACGCAGATGACGGCGGCACCGGCGAAGATGCCCAGCGCATCGTGCGTCAGCGTGGCATGCCGTCCCAGGAAGGGCAGGTGGATGGCCAGCAGAAAGGCCGCCAGCACGCCGACGAGCATGGCCGCACCGCCCAGGTAGGGCGTGGGCCGCGAATGCACGTCGCGCTCGCGCACCGCCGCAAGGGCTCCCGTGGCCACGGCGGCGCGCCGGCACGGTCCGCAGAACAGGAAGGTGCCAAGGGCCGCGATGAGCATGACCAGGATGTACTCGCGCATGAGCCGCCTCAGACCGTGACCGGGTCGTTCCCGCCGGCCCCGGTCCCGTCGACGATCGGGGCCGGTCGTCCATCGGCGGGGGCCTGATCCGCTGCCGGAGCCCGGAAGGCCTCAAGGCCCGGACTGCACTCGAGCAGCTCGTCATAGCCGATCACGCCGTCGCGCAGGACGCGGCCGGCGTATCGTTTGGTGAAGTCCACGATCGTCGAGGCCGTCGGACCGGGCGTCGGACCGCCGTCGAGGTAGACGGCGACCGAGTCGCCGAGCATGGACCGGGCACCGTCCGCATCGGTGGCGGCCTCCCGGCCGGAGATGTTCGCGCTGGAGACGGCGAGCGGGCCGGTGTGGCGCAACAGCTCGCGGGCGTCGTCGTTGTCGGGTACGCGCACGGCGATCGTGCCCCCGGTCTCCCCCAGGTCCATCCGCAGGCTCGTGGGGGCGCGCAGGATCAGCGTCAGGGCGCCGGGCCAGAACCTGGCGACCATGCGTTTGGCCCCGGGAGGAACGGCTGCGGCCAGCGCGAGCAGCATGCCGGGCTCGGCGATGAGGACCGGCGGCGGCATGTCGCGCCCGCGGTGCTTGGCCTCGAGGAGGCCGCGGACGGCCCCGGGCGAGAACGGATCGGCGCCGACGCCGTAGACGGTGTCGGTGGGCAGGACGATCGGGCGCCCCTGCCTCACGGCCCGCTGGGCCGCCGTCATCGCCTCGTCGTGCTGGGCGCGCAGGTCGAAGCATCGAGCGGGCACGACCCGCTCCTCGGCGCCCACCGCCGCCTCGTTCCCGCTGGACTCGCTCACGGCGTCCATTCTTCCACCTGGGCCCTGCGCACCGCGCTGACGAAACGGGGCCGACCGGTCAGATCGGGATGGTCCTCGATCATGCGGAAGGAACCGGTGGCGGCCAGCAGTTGCGGCGCCGAGCCGCCCTGCGTCTCATCGTGCTCGACCACGAGCCAGCCGCCCGGGCGCAGGAGTCTGGCTGCGGTCCCGGCGAGCACGCGCAGGGCGTCCAGGCCGTCAGCGCCCGAGAAGAGGGCCTCGCGCGGATCGTGGGCGAGCACATCGGCCGGTACCCGCCCGGCTGCGCCGGTGGGGACGTAGGGCGGATTGGCGACGACCAGGTCGGCCCCGCCGTTGAGCTCGTGCAGCGCATCGGCCATGTCGCCGTGAACGACTTCGACCCCGTGCGGCTCCAGGTTCCGCCGGGCCCAGACCAGGGCGGCGCCGGACCTCTCGACGGCATGGATGCGCGGCTCGCCGGGGTACTCGTCGGCGATCGACGCCGCGATGGCTCCCGAACCCGTGCACAGGTCGACGACGACAGGGGCCGGGCCGGTGTCCCGACGCAGGGCCATGAGCCTGCTCAGGGCGAACTGGACGACGGTCTCGGTCTCGGGACGCGGGATGAACACGCCGGGGCCGACGAGCACCTTGATCCTGCGGAACCAGGCCACGCCGGTCAGGTACTGGACGGGTTCGCCGCCGCTGCGACGGTCGAGCAGCTCCTCGTAGCGCCGGGCGACGGCCTCGCCGAGCTCGCGCGTCGTGGCCAGACCGGACGGCTCCATGCGCGCGGCATGGGCCAGGAGCAGGCGGGCGTCGGCGCGCGGCGTCGGCAGGCCCGCCCGGGCGAGCTGCGTGATGCCCTCCCTGATCATCGCCGCGGGGCGACGGCGGACCATCACCGCCCCACCTGCTCCAGACGTTCGGCCAGATCGGCCGCATGGAGCGCTTCGAGGAGCGGGCCGAGCCCCCCGTCGAGGACGGAGTTCAGGTTGTGCGCCTTGAAACCGATGCGGTGGTCGGTGACGCGGTTCTCGGGGAAGTTGTAGGTGCGGATGCGTTCGGAGCGATCGACCGTGCGCACCTGCGAGCGGCGGGCCTGCTCCGTCGCGGCGGCCGCCTCCTGCTCGGCGGCCGCGACGAGGCGCGCGCGCAGGATGCGCATGGCCTGCTCCCTGTTCTGCAACTGGCTGCGCTGGTCCTGACAGGTGACGACGATGCCGCTGGGCAGGTGCGTGATGCGCACCGCCGAATCGGTGGTGTTGACGCCCTGGCCGCCCTTGCCGGTGGAGCGGTAGACGTCGATGCGCAGGTCGTCGGGATCGATCTCGACCTCGTCGCCCTCGACGTCGGGCATGACCAGCACGCCGACGGCCGAGGTGTGGATGCGTCCGGCGGACTCGGTGACCGGCACGCGCTGAACGCGGTGCACGCCGCCCTCGAACTTGAGAACGCCGTAGGGCGCCTCGGCGGCGCCCGCGGGCCCGGCGCGGAAGACGACCGTGACCGACTTGTAGCCGCCCAGGTCGGTGCCCTCGGCCTCCAGGATCTCGACGCCCCAGCCGACGTGCTCGGCGTAGCGCGTGTACATGGTCAGCAGGTCGCCGGCGAACAGCGCGGACTCCTCGCCGCCCTCGCCGGACTTGATCTGGACGATCGCGTCGTTGGAGTCGTTGGGGTCGCGCGGGGCCAGCAGACGGGTGAGGCGCTCGCCGGCGGTCGCGCGACGGGCGCCGAGTGAGGCGGCCTCGGCGGCGAAATCGGGATCATCGCCGGCCAGTTCCTCGGCGGCCGCGAGGTCCTCGGTGAGCCGGTCGTACTCGTCGAGGGCCTTCACGATGCCGAGCAGCTCCGAGTAGCGCCGACCGGCCCGGCGCGATCGCCGCGGGTCGCCGATCACTCCCGGGTCGGCCAGCTGGGACTCGAGCTCGGCGAACTCGTCGCGCAAAGACCGCGCAGCCTCGAACACGTGCGCTCTCCTTCCGGACCGCCGGTCCGTACCGCCCTCGTACCGCGACCCATCTGCGATGACCCATCCGGACCGGCGCCGATCGGCCCCTCGGACGCGGCGGCGCCCGGACATGACGCCGTCGGGCGCCGGGGACGACCCGGCGCCCGACGGCAAGGACTACCTGGTGGCCCGGCGCTTGCCGTAGCGGCGCTCGAAGCGGGCCACGCGGCCGCCGGTGTCGAGGATCTTCTGTTTGCCGGTGTAGAACGGGTGGCAGTTGCTGCACACGTCGACGGTCATGGCATCGCCGGGGTAGGTGCTGCGCGTGGTGAACCCGTTGCCGCAGGTGCACACGACCCTGACATCGTGGTACTCGGGATGGGTGGCCCTCTTCATGATCTCTCCTGTTCCTGCGCCCCGGGTCGCCGTCTTCCAGGTCCTGCGCACAGCGTGCGATGCGGGCGTGAACCGGAGCGCCGCTCAATGCTAGCCGATCGACCGGGGCCGATCCAGCGGCGTGCCGCCCGGTGCGCCGGACGGCTGACCGCAGGGTTCAGTCGCCACCGGGGGTCGTCCGGGAGATGACGACCAGGAACTCCGAGTTGTTGCGAGTCTTGCGCAGGCGCCCGAGCAGGGTCTCGGAGGCCTTCTGCTCATCCAGGCCGGACAGCACACGGCGCAGCTTCCAGATGATGTCGCGCTCCTGGGCGCTCATCAACAGCTCCTCGCGGCGGGTGCTGGAGGCATCCACATTGATGGCTGGGAAGATGCGCTTGTCGGCGAGCTGGCGGGACAGGCGCAGCTCCATGTTGCCGGTGCCCTTGAACTCCTCGAAGATGACCTCGTCCATCTTGGAGCCGGTCTCGACCAGCGCCGTGGCGAGGATCGTCAGCGAGCCGCCGTTCTCGATGTTGCGTGCCGCGCCGAAGAACTTCTTGGGCGGGTACAGGGCGGCCGAGTCGACGCCGCCGGACAGGATGCGGCCCGACGCGGGGGCCGCCAGGTTGTAGGCGCGCCCCAGGCGGGTGATGCCGTCGAGCAGGATCACGACGTCGCGGCCCAGTTCGACCAGGCGCTTGGCGCGCTCGATGGCCAGCTCGGCGATCGTCGTGTGGTCCTCGGCCGGGCGGTCGAAGGTCGAGGCGATGACCTCGGCAGTGGTCGTGCGCTGGAAGTCGGTGACCTCCTCGGGGCGCTCGTCCACCAGGACGATCATGAGATGCACCTCGGGGTTGTTGACCGTAATGGCGTTGGCGATGTTCTGCATGGCCATCGTCTTGCCGGCCTTCGGCGGGGACACGATCAGACCGCGCTGGCCCTTGCCGATCGGCGACATGAGGTCGATGATGCGCCCGGTCAGGTTGCCGGGCGCCGTCTCCATGCGCAGGCGCTCCTGCGGGTACAGGGGGGTGAGCCTGGCGAACTCGGGACGCTGCCTCATGTTCTCGGGCGCGGTGCCGTTGATGGTGTCGATGCGCACGAGCGGGTTGTACTTCTCGCGGCGCTCGCCCTCGCGGGGCTGGCGGATGGCGCCGGTGATGACGTCGCCCTTGCGCAGGCCGTTCTTGCGGACCATGGCCAGCGAGACGTAGGCGTCATTGGGGCCGGGCAGATAACCGCTGGTGCGGACGAAGGCGTAGTTGTCGAGGACGTCGAGGATGCCCGAAACGTCGAGCAGGACGTCGTCCTCGCGCACCACCGGGTCCTCGAGCTCGTTCATGCCGCGGCGGCGGTTGGAGCGGTCGCGGTTGCGGCGGCGGCGCGAGCGGCGCGAGCCGCCGGACTCCTCGTCGTCCCGACGGTTGCGGTCGCGGTCGCGATTGCGACGCTGCTCGCCCTCCCTGACGGGGGGCTTGCCCGGCTCGCCCTCGCCGGATCTGCCGGAGAGACGGTCGAGACGGGCGCCGATCTCACCGGCGGTGTCGGCGGTACTGGATTCGGCGGGTCTGTCGTGGCCCTCACGGGGCTCCCCCGCGGCGTGTTCGCGGGCGCTGCGCTGGCGGCGGGCGCCCGAGCGCTGTTCGGCCGCCTCCAGACGAGCGGCCACGGCATCGACTGTGGACAGGCCCCCCCCGCCGGCGGGCTCGCCGTTCCCGGTCTCGGCGGCGCGGTCCTTGCGCCCGGCGTCGGTACCACGGCGGCGCGGGGCCCGCTCCTGCTCGATGGGGCCCTCCGCGTTCCTGTCCGCTCCGGGGCGCTGAGCGCTGATCGCCTCGATCAAGGCGCTCTTGCGCATGCTTCCGGCGCCCTTGATGCCGAGCTTGGAGGCGACGGCCTTCAGTTCGGGCAGCTTCATGGCGTTCAGCGCGGCAGTGGTGGAGCCCTCACCCGCGATGGCGAGGGCAGCCTGGGATTCGGTCACTGGATTCCTTTCAACAACCGCATACGGCTCCCGGAGTGCGCCGAAGAGCCTGTCGGCGCCGCGCCGGTTCACCGGTCGCGGCTGAAGTGTGGTGCGCCCGGACACAACATGATATCCACCGTCCAGCAAGGGCCGGGGTATCCGTACGGCGCGTCATGGCATTGAGGAGTCGGTTCGGCGAATTCCGGATCGCGGCGCGCACTGCGCGTTCTGCGCGCAGGGAGGAGGCCCGCAACGAATGAGGATTCGGGGACCGGCCCGTTCGGCTCAACACCGGGGCCTGCGGGGCGAGGGCCGGGGGCGCCTCGCCGTCAACGAGTGTACCAGTGCTCCAAGACCGATCGGCGACCGGCGCGCTCCCGGGCGCCGCGCTCCCGGGGTGCGGGCCCCGGATCCCCGGCGTCGAGGTCCCGGTCCGGTGCGACCAGGCCACTCAGCGGACGTCAAGACGGGCCGCGGCCTGCTCGAAGAGCCCGGCCAGCGCGTCGTAGTCGGCGGCGACCGGAAGATCGGGGAATTCGTCGACGACGTTCCGCGGCGGGCAGAACAGCGCACCGAAATCGGATTCCAGCAGCATGCGGGTGTCGTTGTAGGAGTCGCCGGCCGCCAGTGTCGTGAAGTTCAGCCCGTGCAGGGCCCTGACGGCCCGGCGCTTCTGGTCGGCAATGCGCAGGGCGTACCCCACGACCTGGTCGTCCTCGACGACCAGGTCGTGGCAGAAGACCGTCGGGCGGCCCATCTGCGCCACCAGGGGGTCGGCGAACTCGTAGAAGGTGTCCGACAGGACGAGGACCTGCCAGCGCTCGCGCAGCCAATCGAGGAAGTCGACGGCGCCGGGCATCGGGCCCATATCGCCGATGATCTCCTTGATGGTGCTCAGTCTCAGACCGCGCTCGGCCATGACCGCGAGGCGGTGGCCCATCAGCTCGTCGTAGTCGCTGATGTCGCGCGTGGTCAGGCGCAGCTCGTCGATGCCGGTGGCCTCGGCGACAGTGACCCAGATCTCGGGGACGAGAACGCCCTCCATGTCCAGACACGCAACGTGCATGGTGCAAACTCCTCAGGTGACGCTCGTCGGCGGTGCTCAGACGCCCTCGGCCCGCATGAAGCGCACCCGGCCGTGGACGTATCCGGTCTTCTCGAGTTCGGCGATGCAGGCCATGACATCGGCCTCCCGGGCCACATGGGTGACCATCGACAGGGCGGCGGTGTCGGGCCGGTCCTCGGCGCGCGCGGCGAGCTGGCGCACGGAGTGGATCGACACGCGGTGCTGGGCCAGCAGGCCTGCGACCGCGGCGAGCACGCCGGACTGGTCGGCGACCTGGAAGCGCAGGTAGTAGCGGGCCCTGGTCTCGCTCATCGGGGCGACCTCGAGACCCTGGTAGACCGGATGAGCGGGGTTCTCGACGCCGCGCAGGCGGTTGCGGGCAACGGTCACCAGGTCTCCGGTGACGGCGCTGGCCGTCGGCGAGCCGCCGGCGCCGGGGCCCATGAACATGAGCCCGCCGGCATTGGCGGCCTCGACGAAGATGGCGTTGTTGGCGCCCGAGACCACTGCAAGCGGATGACCGCGCGGGACCATGGCCGGGTGCACGCGCACCTCGATGCGGCCAGCGGCGTCGAGCCTGGCGACGGCCAGCAGTCTGACGACGCAGTCCATCGACTCGGCGGCCCTGATGTCCCCGCTCGTGACGCCGGTGATCCCCTCGCGGTAGACGTCGTCGACGCGCACCGTCGAGTGATAGGCCAGCGAGGCCAGGATGGCCGCCTTGGAGGCGGCGTCGAAGCCCTCGACGTCGGCCGTCGGGTCCGCCTCGGCGAAACCGAGCTTCTGGGCGGTGGCGAGGGCCGCCGCGAAGTCCTGGTGCTCGGTGGTCATCTTGTCGAGGATGTAGTTGGTGGTGCCGTTGACGATGCCCATGACGGCCAGGATCTGATCGCCGACGAGCGACTCGCGCAGCGGGCGCACGATGGGAATGGCGCCGGCCACCGCGGCCTCGTAGTAGATGTCGACGCCCTCGCGCTCGGCCGCGGCGTAGATCTCCTCGCCGTACTTGGCCAGCAGCGCCTTGTTGGCGGTGACGACGGAGGCGCCGCGCTCGATGGCGGACAGGATGAGCCGGCGTGGCGGGTCGATGCCGCCGATGAGCTCGATGATGATGTCCGCGCCGCCGTTCTCGACCAGGGCCGCCGGATCGTCGGTGAGCAGCTCGCCGGGAACGCCCGGGCGCGGCTTGGTGACGTCGTGCACCGCCACCCCCACCAGTTCGAGCCCGCAGCCGCTCTTGGCCGCGAGGTCCTCGCGCTGGGTCAGCATGGTGCGGGCCACCTGGGCCCCCACGGTGCCGCACCCGAGCAGCGCCACCCTCAGTACGCGCGGGGCGTCCGAATCCCTCGTCTCCTCGACCATCCTCACCCTCTCACTCGCCGACGTCCAGGCTCATCAGGTCATCCATGGTCTCACGGCGGATCATCGGGTGCAGCTCGCCCTCGCTCACGCGCACTACCGGCGGGCGCGGCGCGTGGTTGTAGTTGCTGGCCATCTCACGACTGTAGGCGCCCATTCCGGGGACCGCAATGAGGTCGCCGGGGAGGATGTCGCCGGGCAGGAAGACGTCGCGGACCAGGATGTCGCCGCCCTCGCAGTGCTTGCCGACGACGCGGCACAGCACGCCGGTCTCGTCCGAGGCGCGATTGGCCAGGACCCCGGAGTACTCGGCCGCGTACAGGGCCGGGCGGATGTTGTCGCTCATGCCGCCGTCGACGCTCACGTAGACGCGCTGGGCGCCGCCGTCCAGGTCGACGACCTTCACGGTGCCGACCGTGTAGACGGCCATGGTGCTGGGGCCGGCGATCGCGCGGCCGGGCTCGATGCACACGCGCGGTACGTCGATGTTGTAGGCACGGGCCTCGTGCTCGACGATTTCGCGCAGGCCGTTCGCCAGGTGCTCGGGCGCGGCCGGCGAGTCGGCGCTGGTGTAGGCGATGCCGAAGCCCCCGCCCAGGTTGAGCTGGGGCAGGTGGAAGCCGGTGGCGTCGGCGAACTGGCTCATCAGCTTGATGGTGCGCCGCGCAGCGATCTCGAAGCCGCCGGTGTCGAAGATCTGCGAGCCGATGTGGCTGTGCACGCCGAGCAGCTCGATGTAGGGACTGTAGTGGCAGCGGACCATGGCGACCATGGCTTGGCCGTTGGCGATCGAGAAGCCGAACTTCTGATCCTCATGGGCCGTGGAGATGTATTCGTGGGTGTGCGCCTCGACGCCGGGCGTCACGCGCACCATGGCCCTGGCCCTCCAGCCGCCCGCGCTGCACAGTTCCTCGATGCGGCCGATCTCGTCGAGGGAGTCGACGACGATCCTGCCCACGCCGTTGCGCAGCGCCAGCTCCAGCTCGGCGGACGTCTTGTTGTTGCCGTGCATGCCGATGCGGGCCGGGTCCGTGCCGCCGGCGAGCGCCACGATCAGTTCGCCGGCGGAGCAGACGTCGAGATCGAGGCCCTCCTCCGAGACGATACGGGCGATCGTGCGCGTCAGCATCGCCTTGCCGGCGTAGTAGACGTCCCAGCCGGCGAAGGCTCGGGCGAAGCCGCGGGCACGAGCGCGGAAGTCGTCCTCGTCGAAGAGGTAGAGCGGTGAGCCCTCGCGCTCGATCGCGGTCCTCACATCGACGCCGCCCACCTCGAGACAGCCCGCCTCGTTGCGCCTGACCGTACGACTCCACAGCGCCGGGTCGAGCGCGTTGAGGTCATCGGGTTCGGTGAGCCACTGGGGACTCGGGGCCGCGACATCGGCGTGGACCGCGCCGGCAACATGCATGTGGGTCACGGTGGACGATTTTTCCAGACGGGACGAGGTGCCGCGCCCATCGAACATCAGGTGGACCCCGCCCCGTCCTGACAGGCGCGGACGGCCCGGCCCCCGGCGCGGCGCCGTTCGTCAGTGGTCCCGCCAGGCGCTAAGCTGTGCGTGGCCCGCCGAGCGGGCCCTGCTCCCGTAGCTCAGGGGATAGAGCACCGCCCTCCGGAGGCGGGTGCGAGGGTTCGAATCCCTCCGGGAGCGCCACACGGTATCCGGGGAGCCCTCCCCCGCGCGCCGGCGCGGGTGTCGGGACGAGGCTCGGCACCTGCGTCGCGGAAGGGGCACGGTGATGGCAGATCAGCCGTTCATCGGCTCCGGTGCGGTCGCCGCGACCCCCTCCGGGCTGTCGACCCGCATCTCGCGTCGGATCACGCTGGCCTTCACCGGCGAGCGCCTGCAGTCGGGGCGCTTCCTCCTCTTCTTCTGGTTCTTCGCCCGCCTGCTCATCTTCTGCATCTGGGCCTTCCTGACGCCCTCCACGCAGGGCGACGTCGTCTACTACTACGAGAAGATCCAGGTCCTGTTCGAATCCGGGCCGGCGAGCACCCTCACCGAGTACCCCACGCCGGTCATCGCCCTGCTCGTCGTCCCCTTCCTGCTCGGCCTGGGCACTCAGCACGGCTACGTGGTGGCGTTCGCGCTCATGATGCTGATCATCGACGCGGCGTTCACCTGGTCGCTGTGGCACACCGGCGGTGCGATGAAGGGCCAGGCCGTCGTCTTCTGGACGCTCTTCCTGGCCCTCGTCGGCCCCACCGCCTACCTGCGCTTCGATCTCATCACCTGCGTCGCGGCCGGCTGGTCGCTCATCTTCCTGTTGCGGCGGCACAACGCCACGGCCGGCGCGCTGACGGCGGCGGGCTCCGCGGTGAAGCTGTGGCCGGCACTGCTGTGGCCGGCCCTCCTTCCGGGGGCCAGGCGCCAGAAGACCACTACGACGATCGGATTCGCCCTCACCGGCGTCGCGCTGGTTGCCGCGTCCATCTGGTTCGCGGGATGGGACCGTCTGATGTCGCCGTTGCACTGGCAGTCCGGGCGCGGACTGCAGATCGAGTCCATCGCGGCCACGATCCCGATGCTCGGGCGCGCGTTCGGGACCGGCGACTACGTGGTGACCCTCAGCCGCTACCAGGCCTACGAGATCTGGGGTCCGGGCGTCAACGCGATCGTCGGCATCACCGACGCGGCCTTCTACGTGGGCATCATCGCCGCGCTCCTCGCCTACCTGGCGTGGCTGTGGCGCGGGCACGGCCGCATCATCGAGGCCGTCGCCCTCGTGCAGCTGGTGATCCTCATCATGATCGTCACCAACAAGACCTTCAGTCCGCAGTACATCATGTGGATCGGCGGTCCCCAAGCCGCCGCCTACGCCGTGCTCGGGGCGCGCAGCCAGCACACCGACAGTTTCTTCACGGACCGCTCGCGCATGAACGCGATCTCGATGTGGATGCTCATGGCGACCGCCTTCACCCTGCTCGTCTACCCGCTCAGCTACGACCGGCTGGTCAGCGACTGGAACATCGGCGACGAGCTGCTGCGCCTGCCCGCCACCCTGGTGCTGGCCCTTCGCAACGCCACGGTGATCATCGTCCTGGGGCTGGTCGTGCGCTGGGTGTGGAGCTTCCTGCGCCCATCCGCGGTCAGGGCCGTGCGTTCGAGACTGGACAGCAGCCCGGGCGCATGAGTCCCGACAGACCCGCAGCGGCCCCGGTCGTGTGGCTCCTCGAGGCGGTCCGGATCCCGGGCGGCGCCTCCTCGAATGTCCACGTCCACGCGTCCGCCCTGCTCATGGTGATGATCGACACCATCTGCTGCTGGGCGCCGTGGACGCGCTCCCCCCGGCTCGGCGCGCTGCCGTGGATCGGCCTCACCTCCTGCATCGGACCGCTCATGTGGTTCCGCATCGATCTCATCCCGGCCGACGCGGCCATCGGTCTCGGCGCCGCGATGAGGCTCTGGTCCGCGCTGCTGATCCTCCCGCTGCTGGGCGCCGACCGGCCGGGGCGGCGCAGGGGCCTCGGTTTCGCCCTGGCCGGCGGCACGCTCGGCGCCGCCTCGCGGATCGCAGAGGGCTGGGGGCGCTCGAGCTCCCCCCTGGCCTGGCAGGACGGGCGCGGTCTGCAGGTGGGGCCCGTCTGGGCGACCCCGCTCGTGGCCGCAAGGATGTTCAGCGGCGATTGGCACGTGCGGTTGAGCCGGTACAACGCCCACGAGGTCTTCGGGCCCGGCGCGCACGCGCTGGCGCGCGCCGCCTCCGACTCGATGCTCGTCGTGGCCCTGCCGTGCCTGGTGCTGGGCCGGCTCATCGGTTTCGGCGGGGCCGGGCTCTGCGGCCATCGCGTTTCCAACGCCCTGGCTCCGTGCAGGCGCCGCGACCGCGAGCTGGCGCTCCTGCTGGAGCTCGGCGCGGTGGTCTGCGCCGTCATCGTCGCCAACAGGGCCTTCAGCCCGCAGCACGTGATCTGGTTGGCAGGCCCCTTCGCCGTGCTCGGCTCGGTGCACCTGCGCAGCTCGGACCGGCGTCACGCCACCGCACTGCTCATCATGACGCTGTGCTGCGCCGGCCTGACCCAGCTGATCTTCTACTCCTCCCTGGTGGCGCCGGACGATCCGGGCGCCCGGGTGAGCGTCCTGCCGGTGGTGCGCAACCTGCTGGTACGCCTCCTGGCCGTGTACTCGGCAGTCCCGGCCCCGTCCAGGGCGTGGCGCCTCGGGCGACCGGTGCCGGGACAGCTGGCATTATCGATCCAGTCCGACGACGAGGAGCCTCACGAATGAGCCGCAAGAGTCCGTACCGGGAGGAGCCTCTCTCGCCCGACGACGGCCCCATCTGGCTGGCCCTGTTCTGGGCGCTGAGCCGCGTCGTCATGCTGTGCCTGTGGCAGGCGCTGTGCAGCTACATCCGCAACGACGTGAACTACTACGCGCTGTCAGTCGCCGGGCACCCGGTTCCCGTCCTCTCGGATCTGACCGACGTGCTGGGCGAGTACCCCACCCCCCTGGTCTGGCTCATCCAGCTGCTCGAAGCCCCCTCGGGCGGCTCGGTCGACCTGTACGTCCTGCTCTTCGCGTTGACCACCGCCATCGTGGACGGCGCCTGCTGCATGGCCCTGTACCGGCGTGAGAGCGTCCGCGCCGCCTGGGTCTGGGCGATCTGCGGCGCCCTGCTCGGTCCCCTGCTGTGGTTCCGCCTGGACATCGCCCCGGCCCTGTGCGTACTGGGCGCCCTGCACCAGATGCGCCGGCGCCCCGCCCTGGCCGGTGCGCTGCTGGCGCTCGGCGCCGGGTTCAAGCTGTGGCCGGCGCTGCTGATCCTCCCGGCGCTGGGGCGCGGGCGCGCGGCGCGGCGGCGCGGCGCGGGGTTCGCCATCACCGGGGCCGCGCTCGCGCTGCTCTCCCTGGTCACCTCCGGTTTCGGCCGGACGGTCTCACCCCTGAGCTGGCAGTCGGAGCGCGGTCTGCAGATCGAGTCGATCTGGGCCACTCCGCTCATGGTCGCCCGCGGGCTGGGCGCCACGGGCGTGAGCGTCTCGTTCAGCAGGTTCAAGGCATACGAGGTCTTCGCCTCCTCCGTCGACGGGTGGATAACCGCGGCCGGCATCTCGATGATCGTCCTGATCGTGCTGACCCTGGTGCTGTCCTCCATGATCGTCCTGCGTCCCGGCCACCGCGGGCCGGGCAGGGGCGCCGACCCGCTCGACGACGCCGAGAGGCGGGAGTGGGCCGTCCAGCTGGCCGTCCTGGCGATCACCGCCGGATGGATCGTGGTCAACAAGGCTCTCAGCCCGCAGTACATGGTGTGGCTCTTCGGGCCGCTGGCGATCATCTCGTCCAACCTGACCAGGCCCGGCAGGACGGCGGCGGCGCGGCGCCTCGTGGCGGTCGGACTGGTCTCGGTGGCCCTGACCCAACTCGTCTACCCGCTCACCTACAACGGCATCATCGCCGCCGCCGATCCCAGCATCGGCTCGACGATGATCCTGGTGCTGCGCAACCTGTCCGTGATCGGGTTGACCGTGATGGCCTGGGCGGAGGCCTTCCGGGCAGCGCGGCGCCCCCGCTCGCGGGGCAGCCGGTCCTCCCGCGGTGGAGGCCGGCCGGCAGTGGCCACGAGCCCCCAGGGCGGTCTGTCAAGACCATCCCGGCGGCCTGACCGGAAAGTGCAACTGCACGACTCCCAGTTGCACATACGGTACGATCCCGTCGAAGGCCCTAGATGAATCTTGAAGTGCATGGCAGGCTGGTTCCCTGGGGTCGAGACCGCCCGTCGTCGTTTCTGCGCCACGATCCGCGTCCTACGGGGCGTGATCGTGCGGGGTTGCGCTGCCGGTCCGGATTCCCGATTCGTCTGAAGAACATTTGCCACGTCCGTGGCCCGGCCTGGGTGCGACCGACCCGGTCACGGACGGCGGGCCCGCTGGACCCGTCACCTGCCTAAGGAGTCGTGCACGAAATGGACTGGCGCCACGAAGCCGCCTGCCGGGTCGAGGACCCGGAGCTCTTCTTCCCCATCGGCAACACCGGCCCGGCCCTCGCCCAGATCGAAGAGGCCAAGAAGGTCTGCAACCGCTGCTGCGTCTGCGACAAGTGCCTCGCCTGGGCTCTCGAGGCCGGCCAGGACCACGGCGTCTGGGGCGGCATGTCCGAGGACGAGCGCCGTGCCCTGAAACGCCGCGCCGCCCGTGCCCGGAGGGCCGCCTAGCCGCAGCTCCTCCTCACGCGCCTTGGCGCCGCCTCCCCGGGCCGGCCGCTACACGGCCAGGGTCTCGGCCGGGATGACCACCCGTGAGGTGGCACCGACGCCGTCGGCATTGTTGAACAGCGTGAACTCGCCGTGCATGTCGGCCGCCAGAGTGGCGACGATCGAGGTGCCGAGGCTGTCGGTCTGGAAGAGCCGGAAGCCATCGGCCAGGCCGACGCCCCGGTCGATGACGTCGAGGACCAGCCCGCCGTCCTCCTGGCGCTGCGGCACGACGCGCACCGCGCCGGCGCCGGCGTCCAGGCCGTGCTCGATGGCGTTCTGGCACAGTTCGGTCATGATCAGCGACAGCGAGGTGGCCGCCTTGGCCGGAACGAGCCCGAAGGTGCCCTCGCGGGTGGCGCGCACGACGCCGGAGCTGGCGGCCACATCGCCGACCATCTGCAGGATCCTGTCGGCGATCTCGTCGAACTCGGCGGCCTCGTCGAAGCTCTGCGAGAGGATCTCGTGAACGATGGCGATCGACTGCACCCGGCTCATGGCGTCGTTCAGGTCGTCCTTGGCCTCCTGCGAGGCGGCCCGACGCGACTGCAGGCGCAGCAGCGCGGCAACGGTCTGCAGGTTGTTCTTGACCCGGTGATGGGTCTCGCGGATCATGGCGTTCTTCGTCACGAGCTCGCGGTCGCGGTACCGCAGATCGGTGATGTCGCGGCACAGGGCCATGATCGCGAAGCGCTCGCCGTCCTGGCTCAGCGGCAGGACGCGCAGGCGCATCGATCCCGCGCCGTTCTCGGCCTCGTACTCGCCGGCCTGCTTCCCGTTGAACCTCATGCGAGTGGGCTCGACGGCCTGCACCTCGGCGCCCAGGCCGTCAACGGTCAGACCGCACAGGTTCTCGCCGATCAGATCGCCGACCAGGCCCAGCCGGCGGTAGACCGAGACGGCGTTCGGGCTGGCATAGATCATGTCGCCATCGCCCGCGGCAAGGATCAGGCCGTCGCCGACGTGCGGGCTGAGCGTGGGATCGCTCGGCGGGTTGATCGGGAAGTCGCCGTGCCAGAGCATGTCGGACAGGGTGTCGGCGATCCTCAGGTAGGCGTCCTCCATGGCGCCCGGCGCGCGCACGCCCATGCGGTTCGTATGCCGCTCGACCACGCCGATGACACCGTTGTGACGGATGATCGGGATGGCCCAGACGTCGACGGGTATGCCGGCCTGCAGCTTGTTGTCGCTCGTCTCGCAGATCTCGCGCGACAGATACGCCTCGACGACCAGGGAGTCGGGCTCGTAGCGGATCTCGGAGCCGACGACGTCCTCCTCGAGGGCGGTCGGGCCGGTCACCGGACGTCGCTGGGCGACGGCCCAGAAGATGTTGTCGTCGACGTCGGGCACCCACAGGACGAGGTCGGAGAAGCTGGTGTCGGCCAGCACATGCCATTCGCGGACGAAGGAACCGAGCCAGGCCCGGTCCTCCTCGCCGATCACGGCGTGCTCGGCGAGCATCCGTCTCATCGTCTGCATGAGTCGGATCCTACCCAGACCGGCGGCCGCGGGCGGGGCTCAGGAGCAGTTCCCGATTCTGTTCGAATGATTCGGATGAGGAGTCCGCGCGTGGCAGAATGGGGGATCGTGCTCCGCGCCGCTACCGGCCGGGGCCGTGGGTCATCGGACGCCGGGCCGCCAGGCTCGGCCCTGAGGAGGGAGGTCGACATGGGCAAGACCGGCCGCAAGCGTCGCGCCCGTCGCAAGAACGGCGCCAATCACGGCAAGCGTCCCAACGCCTGAGTGATCGAGGCGGAAGGGCCCTGCCCGCCGGGCCCTTCCGCGGCACCGGTCCATGGCGCCGGCAGGGGCTCCGGGGCCGGATCCTTCAGGAGGCCCGCCGGCTGAGCAGGGTGAGCCTGGTGATGCGCGCGCGCAGCTCCTGCGAGGCGCAGGGCGCGTCGGCGCAACTGCGCTGCACCAGGGTGCTGATGGTGGCTTCGATGTTGAAGTCGTCCATGCAGCGCTCGCAGATCATCAGGTGGCGGCGGATCTCATCGGCGGTCGCGTCGGGCAGCTCGCCGTGCAGGAAGGCGTGAACGCTGGCCATCGCGTAGTCGCAGGCCTCCTCATCGGTTGCGTTCACCGGGAAGGACTCGGGACCGATCTTGTTCATTCGCTGCGCCGCCTTCCGATGCCGTGCTCGCGGGCGTGGTCCGTCAGTGCCTCGCGCAGCTGCGCTCGGCCCCGGTTGAGCCGCGACATCACCGTGCCGATGGGCGTACCCATGATCTCGGCGATCTCCTTGTACGAGAAACCCTCCACATCGGCCAGCAGCACTGCCTGACGGAAGTCGTCCGACAGCGAGTTGAGCGCGTCGGTGACCGCCTGATCGGGGATGGACGCGAGAGCCTCCATCTCGGCCGACCGCAGACCGCTCGAGTCGTGCGAGGCCGCTCTCGCCAGCTGCCAGTCCTCGACCTCCTCGCCGCCGCTGGTCTGCGGCTGGCGCTGGGCCCTGCGGTAGCTGTTGATGTAGGTGTTCGTGAGGATGCGGTACAACCACGCCTTGAGATTGGTACCGGGTCTGAACTGCTTGAACGAGCTGAAGGCCTTCGCATAGGTTTCCTGCACGACGTCCTCGGCATCACTGGGGTTGCGCGTCATGCGCAGCGCCGCACCGTAGAGCTGGTCGAGATAGACCATGGCGTCGCGCTCGAAACGGGCCATTCGCTGCTGCTCGGTCTCGGTGTCACGAATGTCGTCGGCCCGGCGGGTCAGGTCGATGCCGGCATCGCTCATCTCATCAGTCGGGTTCATCGCATACGACAGTACCGAATCCCTCGGTGCGGTCGCTGTCATCACACCGTGTGAACACCGGGACGGCTCTGGGTATTCCCGCAGGGACCCGAATGCCGGCAGCCGGCCTCCGGCCCGCGCCGCGAGCACCGCCATGGGCGCGGTGCCCCGGACCCCGCGGCCAGGCCCGATAACCTGGGGCCCATGAGCGATCCCGCGACCGCCACGCGCGCAACCGGACCCTCCGCCGGAGAGCACTGGCAGGCGCCCTGCCCGGGACGGCCCCTGCACGCGGTGGTCGAGGTACCCGGGTCGAAGTCCGAGTCGAACAGGGCGCTCGTCCTGGCCGCGTTGAGCGACGGCCCCAGCACCATCCGCGGCGTCCTCGAGGCCCGTGACACCCGTCTCATGATCGACGCCCTGCGCGCCCTCGGCGCCGGCATCGAGGCCGAGGGCACCGCGCTGCGCGTCAGCCCAGGCCCGCTGCACGCGGCCGCGCAGCCGATCGACTGCGGCCTGGCCGGCACCGTCATGCGCTTCGTGCCCCCGATCGCGGCGCTGGCCGGCGGCAGCTGCTCGTTCATCGGGGACGAGCGGGCCGGCGGCCGCCCCGTCGCCCCCCTGCTGGACGCCCTCCGCCAACTCGGAGCCAGCATCGACGCCGATGCGATCCCCTTCACGCTCAACGCCGCCGGGGGACTGACCGGGGACGCGGTGCGCATCGACTCGAGCACCTCCAGCCAGTACGTATCCGGTCTCATGCTCGTCGGCGCCCGCCTGCCGCGGGGCCTGGACATCGTGCACACCGGTACCGCGGTGCCCTCGGCCCCGCACATCGTGATGACGATCGACATGGCGGCGCGTCACCGGGTGCGCATCGAGGCCCTCCGGACCGGCCGCCACTGGCGCGTCCACCCGGGCGCCATCGCGGCCTTCGACGAGCGCATCGAACCGGACCTGACCAATGCCGCCGTATTCCTCGTCGCCGGAGTGCTCACCGGCGGAACGGTGACCATCGCGGGCTGGCCGCGCCGCAGCGCCCAGCCCGGCTCGATGATCCGCGCCGTCCTGGCCCGCATGGGTGCGGCCGTCGCCGCCTCGCCCGAGGGGCTGGGCGCCTCGGGCGCCCTCCTCGCCGGGACCCGGGTCGACCTGCACGAGGCCAGCGAGCTGACCCCGGTCGTCGCGGCGCTGGCGGTCGCCGCGAGCGGCACCACTGCGATCACGGGCGTGGCGCACATCCGGGGCCACGAGACGGACCGCATCAGGGCCATCGCCACCGAGCTGGGGCGCCTCGGCGTCCCGGTGCGGGAGCTGCCCGAGGGCTTGGCGATCACCGGCATGGCAGGGCGCCTCGGGCAGCTGCACCCGAGCGAGGGCGATGGACTGTTCGCTTGTCACCGGGACCACCGCATGGCCCACCTGGGCGCCCTGATGGGGCTGATCGTCCCCGGTGTGAGACTGGACGACGTGGACTGCACCACCAAGACGATGCCGGACTTCATCGACCGCTGGAACGCGATGGTGGACGCCCGATGACACCGCGCCGTACCCGTGGCGCCATCGGCCGCGGCACCGACTTCGACTCCCACGACTTCGGGCGCCCCGCCAAGCGCAGCCGTCCGCGTACGAAGGACCGCCCCGATTACTCCGGGGCCGAGACCGCCCGCGTCATCACCGTCGACCGCGGCCGCTACCACTGCCGCATGGCCGGAGGCGACCAGCACCCACTGCTGGCCACGAAGGCCCGCCGGCTGGGCCGCAGGGGCGTCATCGTCGGCGACCTGGTGCGCGTCGTCGGGGACACGAGCGGGGCCGAGGGCACGCTGGCGCGCATCGTCCAGGTGGAACCGCGGCGCACCGAGCTGAACCGCACCGCCGACGACACGGACCCCTACGAACGCCCGATCGTCGCCAACGCCGACCAGCTCGTCGTGGTGGCCTCGCTGGTCGATCCCCCGGCCCGTCCGGGCATGATCGACCGCGTCCTCGTGGCCGGGTACGACGCCGGTGTGCGGCCGGTCATCGCGCTGACCAAGGCCGACCTGGCCGACCCGGCCGAGCTCATCGCGCTGTACGAGCCCATCGACGTGCCCATCGTCGTCTCCAGGCCCGACTCCGATCTGACGCGGCTGCGCGAGCTCCTGGCCGGCGAGGTGACCGTCCTCGTCGGTCATTCGGGCGTCGGCAAGTCCACCCTCATCAACCGCCTGGTGCCCGGTGCCGGGCGCATCACCGGCCGTGTCAACGACGCCACCGGCAGGGGACGCCACACCTCGGCCTCTGCCGAGGCGCTCGCCCTGCCCCGCTTCGACGGAACCGGCGGCCACGATCCGGGCTGGGTCATCGACACCCCCGGCGTGCGCAGTTTCGGCCTGAGCCACGTGCGGCCGGCCACGATCCTGGCGGCCTTCACCGATCTGGCCGGTTTCACCGTCGGCTGCCCCCGCGGCTGCGACCACCACGCCGACGCGCCGGAGTGCGGCCTGGACGGGGCGGCCGCGCGCGGCGAGCTCTCCATGGCGCGCCTGGAGTCCTTCCGCCGCGTCCTGGAGGCCGTCGACCGGCCCGAGGAGTACCGCTGAGCCGTCCGGTGCGGGCGAGCCGGCGCGGCAGGACGGCGGGTGCTCGATAGAGTCGGCGCATGGCCGCTGCACCCGACTACACCGACGAGCTGCGTCTGGCCCATCTCATGGCCGACAACGCCGACTCCCTCACGCTGAACCGGTTCAAGGCACGTGATCTGAGGGTCCGGGCCAAGGCCGACCGCACGCCCGTCTCCGAGGCCGACCAGGCCGTCGAGGCCTCGGTGCGCCATACGCTGGCCACAGCCCGGCCCCGCGACGCCGTGCACGGCGAGGAGATGCCCGACACCGGCTACGGGCCGCGACAGTGGATCGTCGACCCCATCGACGGCACTGCCAACTACGTGCGCGGCGTGCCGATCTGGGCCACACTGATCGGCCTGCAGGTCCACGGCGAGATGGTCGTCGGCGTCGTGAGCGCCCCGGCCCTCGGGCGCCGCTGGTGGGCCGCCAAGGGCGCCGGGGCCTTCACCGGCAAGTCGCTGTTCACCTCGACGCCCATCCGCGTCTCACGCACCCCGAGCATCCCCGACGCCTTCCTGTCGTACTCCTCCATCCACGGCTGGATCGACCGCGGCCGAGGCCAGGGCTTCGTCGATCTCATGCGCGACTGCGGCCGTACCAGGGCTTTCGGCGATTTCTTCAGCTACATGCTGGTCGCCGAGGGCGCCGTCGACCTGGCCTGCGAACCCGATCTGGAGCTCCACGACATGGCCGCCCTCGTGCCGATCGTCGCCGAGGCCGGCGGCCGCTTCACGAACCTGGACGGCGAGCCCGGTCCGGTCGGCCGCGGCGCCCTGGCCACCAACGGCATCCTCCACGACGAGGCGCTCGAGCGCCTGGCCCCCGACGCGGGGCACGAGTCGCCCGACGGCGGGCAGAGCTGACCCCGCAGGACGACGGGGCGGGGCCCGCCCTCGTCCGCGTCAACCGTCCGTACCAGCGCGCGGCGCCGGTGCAGGATCAGCGACCGGACGGAGCGCCGCCGGGGAGCATGCCGCCATCGCCGCCGCCGCCCATCATGCCGCCGCCACTGGCCTGGTTGGCGGTGACGTTCGTCGAGGCGCCGTCGACGCTCACCGTGTACGTCGAGCCCGAGGTGACGGCCGGGGAGCTGAAGACGATGTTCTGCGCGGCCCTGGCGAGCGTATAGCCGGCGATCTCGGTGCCGGACTCGTCGGAGACGGTCACGGTGGAACCGGCGCTGCCGCTCATCGAGACCTGGATCCAGCCCTGCGGGGAGTCGGCGTCCGGCGACTCGGCCATGCCCTGACTGCCGGCGGCGAAGAGGGTGCCGCCGGTTATCTGCAGGGAGCTGCCGGTGTCCAGGGCGCCGTTGTCCCCACTGGTCGGACCGTTGACGACGGTATTGCCGCCGCTGATGACCATGGCACCGTTGGAATCCAGGCCGTCGCCATCGGCGGTGACGGTGACGGAGCCACCGGCGATCGTCAGCGTCGAGTCGGTGACCGCCATCGGGTCATCCGAGCTGCCCGAGCCGTCCGAGGCGTTCATGCCGTCATCGCTGGCCGTCACGTCGACGGTGCCGTCGTTGATGGTGATGCTGTTGGCCTCGAGGCCCTCGTAGCTGGTGGTGATCGCGAGGGCGCCGCCGTTGACCGTCAACGCGTTGTCGGCGTGCATGCCGTCGTCGCCGCTGGCCGCGGTGAGACTGCCGCCGTCGACCTCGATCGCGTCGTCGGAGTGCACGGCGTCGTCGCTGGAGTCGATGGTGTCGGTGCCGTCGGCGATGCTCAGCGCGACACCGGCCTTGATGCCCTTGGTCGAGACGTCATCGCTCGGGGCGGTGCCCGAACCGGAGCCGGTCGTGATGTCCAATGAACCGCCGGTCTGGATGAAATCGGTGACCGCGGCCACGCCGTCGCCGTCGGCGCCGACGGCGATCGTACCGTCATCGATCTCGACATAGCCGCGGGCGCTGTCCTCGTCGTTGTCCGACTTGAGACCGTCGCCGCCGCTGGTCACCCGGGCGGTGCCGCCCTGGATTATCAGGTAGTCCTTGCCCCGGATGCCGTCGTCGGCGGCCGTCACGGTGACCGTGCCGGAGTCGATGACCAGCCCGTCGGTGCTGGCGATGCCATCGGCCGTGTTGCCGGTCACGTCGAGGGCGCCCGAGCCGCTGATCGTCAGATCGGCCTTCGAGTAGAGGGCGGCGGTGGCCGCCCCGTCGGCGCTCGTGTCGTAGCCCGAGCCATCGGTGAGGCTGTTGGTGGAGCCGTCCGCCAGCAGGACCTCCACCTCGTCGGCGGCCTCGACGGTCAGGGCCGGACCGGTCGAGCTGGTGATTCCCGCGTCGTCGAGGATGAGCCGTACATCCCCCTCGCCGGTGGAGTTGACGACGATCCGGCCGTCACTGAGCGTGCCGGTGATCCGGTAGGTGCCGGCCTGCGTGATGGTGATCGTGCCGCCATCGGTCGTCACACCGTCGCCATCGGAAGCGGCGCTCGTGCCCGACAGCGCGATGGCCACCACATCGGACTCGTCGTACTCGATGTCGGACTCGTCATAGTGCGAGCTCTTGTTGCCCGAGACGAGCGCCGAGGCGGTGGTCGACTCGCCGTCGGCGGTAGTGGCCGCGCTGCCCGCGGCGGAGGCGGTGGTGGCCCGGCCGGAGGCGGTCGAGGCCGCAGTGCCGGTGGCGGTCGAGCCCGTGGCGGCGCTGCAGCCGACCAGGCTCGCCGAGATCGCGAGGCCGGCGATCGTCTTCTTCCATGAGATCTTCATGCTCTGCTCCGTAGGGTGAAGAGGTTCTGAGCGCACCAGGGCGCCTTGACAGTGGTGGATCGCAGGCGCTCAGCGCCCGGCGAACACGGGGTCCTCGATGGTCAGGTCCCGGGCGATGCGGCCCATCGTCCGGTGCCACTTGTTGTGCGGCAGGCCGGGGTGGAGGAGGGCCATGCCGGTCGCGTACTTGCTGAAGCGGACCGGGCGGCAGCTCAGACGCCACAGCAGGCGGTCGGCGGCACTGGCCGTCGAACCCGGCGACTTGGTCTCGATGACGATCGTCCGGGACAGCCGCCCGGTCCGTCCGCTGGTCACGTCGACCCAGCACAGGTTCTGGTCGAGCGTGAACCTGGCCCCGCAGGCCGGGTCGAAGAGCGTCGTGCGCTGGTAGCGGGTGCCGAGGGCCGGATGCAGGGAAGCCAGTGGCACGGTCTCGACGCCGGCCCTGCCGAGCGCCTGGTCGATCGTCCGCTGCTCGGCGCCGGACCACTGACTCAGATGGGTGCCGGGCAGCTGCATGCGCTCCTTGACCGTGCGCTCGCCGCGAACCGTCTTGACCTCGAGCCAGTTGGTTCCGGTGTCGATGTAGTCGCGTTCACGGATCTTCCAGCGGCGCTTGCGCTTGCGGACGGCCGTGTAGTAGCTGTCGAGGCCATCGGTGTCGAAGTACATCGAGTCATAGGCGAACTCCCGGCGGCCGCCGATCATCAGTATGCGCGTCCGCCCCGGCAGGCCATCGAGGAGCCGGGCCAGTACGGACGGCGGGACGAGGTATTTGCGGTCGATGCGGATCTGAAGGGCGCCGACGCTGTTCAGCTCGTCCAGGCCGATCGGGGCGAAGCCGCCCATCCGGACGTCGCGGACCATGGTGCTCATGTCCGGGCCCCGGAGGCGCTGCCGGCGTACCGGTCGGGCTCCACGCCGCGGCGGGCCGACGGGTCATCGGCCCGGAAGCGGACATCGACCATGGTGGTGTCGTTGACGAAGTCAAGGCGCTGGACCGAGACGGTGAGCACCTCGCCACCGAGGCGGGCGCCGAGTTCACGGCGGAGCGTCGGCTCGTCGGCGATCGCGTGGTCGAGCATGACCACCTGGCGACTGATGCTCCCGGCCACGCGGCGGGTGTCGATGATCGCCATGGCCAGGACGAGGACGACCATCAGCGGGACACCGTAGAACAGCGAGATGCCGACACCGCCGAGCAGGCCGAGCGCCAGGGCGCTGAAGTAATAAGCCGTCTCGATCTGGCTGAGCTCCTCCGAGCGGAGGCGGATGATCGACAGGACGCCGAACAGCCCCATGCCCAGGCCGGCCGCCGTCGTGCTGACGGACAACGCGAAGGCCACGACCAGGACGCCGACGTTCACCGTGATGTAGGCGACGACCATGTCCCTGCGATGGTGCCTCGGGAGATAGACGCCGAATACCAGCAGGCAGATCATCACCGCATCGACGGCGACAAGGACGAAGTTCGACATCGTTCGGGCTCCTTCATTCGGGGTTGACGAGCAATTCAGCTCGCCGGCCTATGGCTTCTCTGTGCGGGCGATGGCGTGCAGCTGTGCCTGGGAGACTCACAGGATTCATACAGAGGCAGCATTGAGATCGAACAGGAATTGTACAGTCCGCGTACAAGAACGACTCTCATCCTCGAGCCGTGACGGTTCCCAGGGCCAGCACGGCACGACGAGGATCGAACGTCCCCGGCAGGCACCGCGACAGGTGGCGAGGGCGTGCGGACCCCCTGGTCCCTGCACCGCCTGAGAAGTGAAGGCGGCAGCACGGTGGCCCTCACGGCCGGCCACGAGCCCGATGCGCGACTCGTCGACCCGGTCAGCGGCTGCGGCGCCGCGCCGGGATCGATGACGTCCTGGTGGTCGACGGTGGCCCCGGCCCGGCCCACCGCGATCTTCTCAGCCGAGCCGAAGCAGCCGGTGCGACCGTCGTCGGCTGCACGTGCGACCACGGCAGGGGCCACGCCCTCAGGAGGGGCTTCGTCTGGGCCACGGACAACTGTCCGGGCGGGTCCGTGGTCCGCGCCGACCCGGATGGCCGACACGCGGCCGCATCAGGATCGCTGTCACGGCTCGGCGCGCATCTGCGCTCTCATGCGGAAGGCGCCGCCGGGAGAAGGCGTGGAGCGCAACGGGCTCACCGACGCCGACGGCCCGGCACCGCGGGTGTCGCACCGCGGGTCAGCGGATGACCTGGCAGCTGATGGTGTTCGGGACCTCCGCCAGGGCATCGAGCCAGCCGGACTCGGCCGCCACGACGTCGGTGACCGCATAACCTATTTGGTCGCGGGTGGACAGCGCCTGGAAGGCGATGTTCGCGTTGTGCTCGGACAGGACCGAGTTCATGGTGCCCAGGACACCGGGGACGTTGCGGTGGACGTGGACCACGCGAGTGCCCTCGCGGGCCGGGACGGTGACCTCGGGCAGGTTGACGCTCATCGAGGTACCGCCGGTGGCGACGTATTCGCTGAGCTTGCCGGCCACGTACCGGCCGATACTGACCTGGGCCTCCTGGGTGGACCCGCCCACGTGCGGGGTCAGGATGACATTCGGCAGGCCCTGGAGCGGCGAGACGAAGGGCTCACCGGCCTTCTTCGGCTCCGTCGGGTAGACGTCGACCGCGGCACCGGCCAGATGGCCGGAGCGCAGCGCCTCGGCCAGGGCCTTGTCGTCGAAGACGAAGCCGCGCGAGAGATTCAGGAAGAACGAGCGGGGCCTCATGGCGGCGAACTCGTCCTCGCCGAAGAAGCCGGTGTTCTCGATGCGGCCGTCGACGTGCAGGGTGACGACGTCGACCTGCGAGAGGAGGTCCTCGAGGCTGTCGCAGCGCCGCGCATTGCCCATGGCCAGTCGGTCCTGGATGTCGTAGTAGTAGACGCGCATGCCGAAGGCCTCGGCGAGCACCGACAGCTGCGAGCCGATGTTGCCGTAGCCGACGATGCCGAGTCTGCGCCCCCGCACCTCGTGGGAACCCGATGCCGACTTGTTCCACGTGCCCTCGTGCATCTGGGTGTTGCGATCGGTCAGATGACGGGCCAGGGTGACGATCTCCGCCATCGCCAGCTCGACGACCGAGCGGGTGTTCGAGTACGGGGCGTTGAAGCAGGCGATGCCCTTGGCCGCGGCGGCTTCGAGGGCGATCTGATTCGTGCCGATGCAGAAGGCTCCGATGGCCCTCAGGTTGGAGGGGATGCGCGCCAGGACCTTGTCGGTGACATTGGTGCGCGATCGGATGCCCAGGAGCTCCACGCCATCGAGCGCGGCCACCAGGTCGTCCTCTCCCAGCGCGCCGGCGCGGGTCTCCACGTCGTAACCGGCCTCGGTGAGGATTCGGGTGGCCTCCGGGTGGATGTTCTCGAGCAGAAGTGCCTTCATGCCGAGAATCCTATGCAGGTGCCCGGTCGCCCCCGGGACGCATCTCACCCCCCATGGGCAGGGCGAGAGCGCCGCCCGGCGGCGTCGTGCTCTCCAGCGGATCCCCTGCTCCCGCCGGCGCGCGCCACGCCCTCTGCCCCTACCGCCGGCACCGCGCGCCTGGATCCTCACCGCCGGCACCGCGCGCCTGGATCCTCGGCACCGAGGCCAGCAGGGTCCTCGTGTACTCCTGCGCGGGCCGCGCGTAGACCTGCTCGATCGACCCGGTCTCGACGATCCTGCCACGGCGCACGACGGCCACGCAGTCGCACACGTGCCGCACGACGGCCAGGTCGTGGCTGACGAAGATGAGGGTCAGCCCCCCGTCCGAGACCAGATCGGCGAAGAGATTGAGCACATGGGCGCGGACCGAGACGTCGAGGGCCGAGACCGCCTCGTCGGCGATGAGCACATCCGGTCGCGGGGCGATGGCGCGGGCGATGGCGATGCGCTGACGCTCGCCTCCGCTGAACTCGTGCGGGTAGTGACCGGCCGCATCGGCCTCCAGCTCAACCTGGTCGAGCACCTCCAGCAGTCGTTCGCGATGATCGCGCGGGATGTCGGGGCGCCCGCGCAGCAGCCGCGAGCGAAGCGGTTCGGTGATGATGTCACCCACCCTCATGCGCGGATCGAGCGAGCCGCGCGGGTCCTGGAAGACCATCTGGACGCTGGAGCGCAGCTCACCGAGCCGCCCGGCCGGGACGTTGTCGATCCGCCGCCCGCGGAAGAGGACCTCGCCGGCGCTCGGGGCGAGCAGGGCGCCGAGGATGCGGATGAGGGTGCTCTTGCCCGAACCCGACTCCCCCACGATCCCCAGGCGCTGGCCGGCGCGCACGGTCAGGTCGACGTCGTCGAGCGCGGTGACGCGCACGCGTCCACCGGTCCCGCTACGGCGGAAGGTGCGCGAGATCCCCCGGGCCTCGAAGACGGGGGCGCCCTGGCCGGCGCGTTCGTCGCCCGTCATGGGCGTCCCCCCGTCCGCTCCCAGAAGTCCTCGATGACGGGGAGCCGCCGCCCCGGCTCCACCTGGTCGATGCGTGCGGTGGCGATGAGCCCGGCGGTGTACGGATGATCCGGGTGGGCCAGCACCTCGGCGATGGGCCCGGCCTCGACGATGTCACCGCGGTACATGACCAGCACCTCGTCGCACACCTGCGAGACGACGGCCAGGTCGTGGCTGATGAACAGGCAGGCAGCCCCGGCGGCGCTCAGCTGTTCGTCGAGCAGGTGCAGCACGCGTGCCTGCACGGTGACGTCCAGGGCCGTGGTCGGCTCGTCGCAGATGACGAGCCTGGGCTGGTTGATGAGGGCCATGGCGATGAGAACGCGCTGGCGCTGGCCGCCCGAGAGCTGGTGCGGATAGCTCATGGCGATGCGCTCGGGCTCGGGCAGACCGACCTGGTCGAGCATGGCGATGACGCGTTCGCGGGCCCTGCCGGCCGGGGCCCCCTGGTGCAGGCGCAGGACCTCCGCGACCTGACGACCCGCGCGCATCGTCGGGTCGAGCGCGGTCATCGGCTCCTGGAAGATCATCGAGACGGCGTCGCCGCGCAACCGCGCGAAACCGGCGTCGGACAGACCCACGAGCTGACGCCCGTCGAACTCGATGGAGCCCGACACGTGCGCGTTGTCGGGCAGCAGGCCCATCGTGGCCAGGGCCGTGACCGACTTGCCGGAGCCGGATTCGCCGATGAGACCCACGCGGGCCCCCTCGCCGATCCGGAAGCCGATGCCGTGCAGCGCCTCGATGCGGCGCCGGCCGAAGTCGATGCGCAGATCGCGCACGTCGAGCAGTCCGCCCATCTCAGTCCCCCTGTCTCAGTCTGGGGTCGAGCAGTTCGCGCAGCCCGTCGCCGAACAGGTTGAAGCCGAGCACGGCCATCGCGATGAACAGCGCGGGGACGACGACCTGCGCCGGGTGATCGTAGATGTACTGCTGGGCGTCGTAGAGCATCCTGCCCCAGGTGGGGGTGGTCGGCTGGGTGCCGATGCCCAGATAGCTCAGCGCGGCCTCGGCGAGGATGGCCCTGCCGAACGTCGAGGAGATCTGCACGAGGACGACCGGGAGGATGTTCGGCAGCACGTGGCGCCAGGCCACCGCCGGCCAGCTGATGCCCGAGGAACGAGCCGCCGCCACGTAGCCGCGGCTCATGACGCCCGATGCGGCGCTGTTGGCCACCCGGGCGAATGCCGGCACCGCGCTGATGCCGATGGCGATCATCGCGGTCAGCGTCGAGCCGGTGCCGTTGGCCGCGGCCAGCAGAATGGCCAGCAGCAGCGCGGGGAAAGCGTACAGGATGTCGGCCCAGCGCATGATGCGCCGCCCGACGCGCCGCCTGCTCATCCCGGCCAGGATGCCGACCGGCACGCCGACGAGAGCGCCGATGGCCACTGCGACGATGCCGACGAGCACGCAGATGCGCGCGCCGATGAGGATCCGCGCGAGGACGTCGCGGCCGAAGCCGTCGGTGCCGAGCAGATGCCGCCCGCTGGGCCCCTGCAGGGTGATCGCCGCGTTGACCAGTCCCGGGTCGTAGGGGCCCCAGAAGAGCGAGACGACGGCGAGGACGACGACGCCGCCGACGAGCACGCCGCCGGCGCCGAGCGAGAGATGGCGTCTCACGGGCCCGTCTCCTCCTCCCGTGCGCGCACCCGCGGATCGAGCAGGCGGTAGACGATGTCGACGGCCGTGTTGATGACCAGCACGATCGCCACGAAGATCATGACGATGTCCTGCACGACGGGCAGGTCGCGGGAGCCCACCGAGGTGACCAGCTGCGAACCCAGGCCGGGCAGCAGGAAGACGTTCTCGACGACGATCGAGCCGACGAACAGCGAGGCCAGCTGCAGGCCCGCGACGGTGACGACCCCGAGGCTGGCATTGCGCAGGCCATGGCGCAGGACGGCGGCGAGGAAGCGCCAGCCGACGGCCCGCGCCGTGCGGAAATAGTCCTCCGAGAGCACGTCGATGAAGGCCGAACGCACGTAACGGGTGAGCATCGCCGCCTCGACGGTGGCTATGGCCGCCACTGGCAGCACGAGATGGCGCGCCCATTGCAGCGGGTCGCCGGTCAGCGGCGTATAGCCGTTGGCGGGCAGCCAGCGAAGCTTCACGGCGAAGACGACCATGAGCAGCAGGCCCACCAGGAAGTGCGGCACGGCCACGCCCAGCTGGGTCAGGCCCGAGACGAGGACCCCGTCGGCGCGTCTGCGGCGCACCGCCCCGAACAGCCCGGCCGGCGCCGCCAGGAGGACGGCGAGCAGCATGGACAGCAGCGCCAGCCAGCTGGTGACGGCCAGTTTGGCGCCGATGATGGAGGCCACCGACTGGCTGGACAGTGCGGAATCGCCGAGATCGCCGGTGAGGAGCCCGCCCAGCCAATCCAGGTAGCGCACGGGCAGGGGGCGATCCAGGCCCATGCGCTGACGCAGGGCCTCGATGGAGGCCGGGTCCGAGTTCGCACCGAGGATCGTCGCGGCCACGTCACCGGGCAGCGCGTTGACCAGTGCGAACACGATGAGGGAGGTGATCAGCAGGCTGACCAGCAGGCTCAGGAGCCGGCGCCCGACAGAGCCGAGGGTATCCATGGCGGCTGGAGTCAGATGTTCGTCGATGACGCCGCGGTCAGGTCCAGGGACTCGCTGGTGAGGTTCTCGGGTACACCAGAGATGTCCGAGCGCAGGACGACGAGGTTGGCCATCGAGTAGAGGAAGTCGGCGGCGGCGTCATCGGCGAGGACGCGTGCGGCCTGCCTCATCTTCTCGACCTGCTCGTCGGCCGGACCGGTCCTCGCCTCGGCGATCAGCCGGTTGAACTCGGCGTTGTCGTAGTGCCAGTAGTAGTCGGGGTTGGCCCACTTCTCGATGTCGCGGCCCTCGGTGTGGCTGATGATCGTCATGTCGTAGTTCGACTTGGTCATGACCTCGTCGATCCAGCGCGCGGGGAAGTCGAGCGTGTCGACGGCGACGGTGATGCCGACCTGGGCCAGCTGACTGGTGATGAAGGTGGCCGCCGAGGTGGCGTACGGCAGATTCGGCACGCGCAGGGCGAACTCGAGGCCGTCGCCGTGACCGGCCTCGGCCAGCAACCGGCGGGCCGTGTCCGGGTCGTAGTCGTAGGTGCCCGACAGGTCCTCGTACCAGGGGTCGGTGGGGGCGACCATCGAACCGATGAGCGTGCCGTAGCCGGCGGCGACCGTCTGCAGCAGGTCGGAGCGGTTGATGGCGTAGTTGATGGCCCGGCGCACGCGCACGTCGGAGAAGGCCTCGCGCTGGTGGTTGAGGCCGAGGACGACCTCGCCCATCGTCGTGCCGTCCAGGATCGTGTACCTGCTGGTGTCCTGGAACTGGCTGATCGACTGGGGGGCCTGCAGGTTCGAGATGACGTCCAGGTCGCCGCTGCTCATCGCCGAGTTCTCGGCGGTGGCGTCGGTGAAATACTTGAAGGTGACAGTGTCGAAAACCGTCGGGGTGCCCCAGTAGGAGGTGTTCTTCCTCAGCACCAACGGATTGCCCTCGCTCCAGGAGTCGAAGACGAAGGGGCCCGAGCCGGCAGGGGCCGTGTTGAGCTGGTCGAGCTTGTCGGGCTCGTAGATGATGCCGGCGGTCTGGGCGGCGTGGTAGAGCCAGTTGTTGTCGCGCTGGGACAGCCTCACGACGACGGTGGAGGCGTCCTGGGCGGTGACGGATTCCATGGCGCCCAGCTGCGACTTGAGCGTGGCGAGCACGGATTCATCGTGCATGATGCGCTCGAGCGAGGTCTTCACGGCGTCGGCGTCCAGGGCGGCGCCGCTGGAGAAGGCGGCCTTCGGCTGCAGGGTGAACGTGTAGGTGAGCCCGTCCTCGGACTCGTTCCACTCCGTGGCCAGCAAGGGCACCACGTCACCATTGGAGTCGATCTTCACGAGGGTCTCGTAGACGTTGTACAGCAGGGCCTGCGGGATGGCCGCGCCGCTGTTCGTCGACGGATCGAGCGCGGCAGGGGCGGCAGTGGCCCCGATGACGAGCTGACGCGCCTGCTCCTGGGTCTCCGCGGTGCCGTCATCCGAGCAGGCGGCGAGCGGCGCAGCGACGCCGGCCATCACCGCGCCCAGGAACGGACGACGTCCAAGCCGGATGTTCATTGAAGGCCTCCCTCGATCTCGCTGGCCACGGGGCGTGGCTCCGGGGCCCGGCCGGGTCGGCGCGCGTCCTCCGGAGCGGATCTCCGCAGATCTTACGCCAGTGCGTCCCGGACGCCGTGTCACGACCAGTACCGTGGTCGATCCGCCGCGTGAGAAGCTCATTCCCCGCATCGACGGGGCTTTCCGGAGGACCTCGACGGGCTCGTGGCAGTGGGCCGCGGGCGACCACCGGATTTGGGTTTCCCGGCGGACACGTCTATAGTTGTCCAAGCCGACGCGGGGTGGAGCAGTTCGGTAGCTCGCTGGGCTCATAACCCAGAGGTCACAGGTTCAAATCCTGTCCCCGCTACCAAGAAGTCCAGTCACACAGGTCTGCGGTCTGAGGGGACCGCAGACCTTGCTTCTCTTGACCGCTTGGCGCGCCTGCAAGAACCAGCGCCGGCCGAGCATCCGATCGACCAGGACGGCCGGGACCGCTGCACCCGCTTCGGGGAGGGCTCCCGCGACGGGACGAAGGCGACCATCCAGCCGCGAGGCGTACCTCGTCGAGGGCGGCCCAGCGGATCCACGGCGGAGGTGAGGGTCGACGGCGGGGAGCAGGGCTTCGGCCCGGCGTGGCCGACGGCCGGATGGGGACCGGCGAGCACCGGATCGTCCCACTGCCCGAGTCGGCCACCGCACCACAGTCCAGCTCGCCTTCGGCAAGAGGGCCGGCGAGCTCGCCGCCAGCGCCTCCGGCACCCGCGGCGACGCCGGCCTGCTCACCCGCGCGCTGCAGAACATCGTGGTGAACGCGGCGAACCGCAGACCTCCGGCGCCCCGCCGAGTACCGCGGGCCCGCCCCGCCCCCTCAGGCGGTGACGCCCAGGTGCTCGAGCAGGATATTGGCGCCGAGGACGACGAGCACGGCACCGCCGACGACCTCGGCGGGGGTGCGGAAACGGCTGCCCAGGCCCTGGCCGATGGGCACGCCGGCCAGGGCGACGACGAAGGTGGTCAGGCCGATGACCGCGACGGCCTGCAGGATCGACACGTCGAGGACGGCCAGCGAGACCCCGACCGCCGCGGCATCGATGCTGGTGGCGACACCCAGCAGAAGGAGCTGGCGCATGCCCATCCACTCGGCACGAGCGCCTCCCTCTTCCTCATCCCCGTGGCACAGGGCCTCCCAGATCATCCTGCCGCCGATGAAGCCGAGCAGGGCGAAGGCGATCCAGTGGGCGACGGGTGCGACGAGACCGGCGAACCGCGAGGCGAGCGCCCAGCCGAGGAGGGGCATGAGCGCCTGGAAGAGGCCGAAGGTGCCGGCGATGAGCAGCGCCCTGCCCCACAACAGGCGCCGCATGCTCAGGCCGCTGGCCACGGAGGCCGCGAAGGCGTCGGCGGAGACGCCGAGGCCGATGAGCAGGACACTCAGGAGCGACATGGTGAGCCTTCCGGTCGGTGACCGGAAGCGCGAGGACTCCGGCCATGCATGACAGCCGAAGGTCTCGCTCACCCCGCCCCACCGGGACGGCGGGTGAGGACGCCGGAGCGCCTGTACGGAGCGATGCGCCGGGCGGGATGGCCCGCCAGTATGTCGACGCATCTCCGGGCCGGCGAGGGCCCTGGGTTGGGAGCTACTCCCCTTCTGGACGGAGAATCTACGGGACTGCCCCAAGACGGTCAACACGACCCGTCCGAGTGGTGGACGCCGGCCACCGCGTCCCGCCCCACCGCGGGACCCGTGGAGCGGGACCGGCCCGCGGCCTCTCCCGGGCAACGAACCCGCCGCTCTTCAGGGGTTCGGGAAGCGGGCAGACCATCCGATCCTCACCGCCGGGGAGCACCCGATCCGCTGATCGAGGGCCGCCTGGCCTTACCCTGTGACCGGATGACCCCTAGTCTGGCGGCATGACTGACAAGAACACCGAACCCGATACCCCGCTCCCCTTCGCAGATCGCCCGGTCGCCACGGCGCCCGGCCACTGGGTGCTGGCGCGCGCCGGAAAGCGCGTGCTGCGCCCGGGCGGCGCCGCCCTGTCCCGGGCGATGCTCGATCACGCGCGGATCGCCCACGCCGACGTCGTCGAACTGGCCCCCGGCATGGGCCGGACCGCCGTCGAGATCATCAGGCGCGGGCCCGGCTCGTACACGGCGATCGACCAGGACCCGCGGGCGGTCCAGCGCGTCACCGCCATCATCGGTGGCAAGGGCGTCTGCCGACAGGGCGAGGCGGCCAGCACGGGGCTCGACGACGGATGCTCCGACGTGGTGGTCGGCGAGGCCATGCTCACCATGCAGGGGGACAGGGGCAAGCAGGCCATCGTGCACGAGGCGGCGAGGATCCTGCGTCCCGGTGGACGCTATGCGATCCACGAGCTCGGCGTCAGGCCGGACGACATCGACGAGACCCTTTGCACCGAGATGCGCCAGGGGCTCGCCCGCGCCATCCACGTGAACGCCCGGCCGATGACCGCGGCCGCCTGGAGGAGTCTCATGGCGGACGCCGGGCTGGTCGTCGACTGGCTGGACACCGCGCCCATGGCACTGCTCAAGCCGCGCCGCAACATCGAGGACGAGGGGTGGTCGGGCGTCTTGCGGATCGTGCGCAACGTCATGGGGGACAAGCAGCTGCGCCAGCGCATCAGGACCATGGCCAAGACGTTCAGGGCCTACGAGGACAGCATGTGCGGGATCGCCGTCGTGGCCCACAAGCCGCAGGAGGGCTGAACGGTCCGCCGCCCGGACCCGGGGGCGGTGCGCGCCATCGGGCCACGGGACCGGATCGGGTTGGATGGCCACGAACCCGTCACGACGCCCGATGAGGCGCCCGCCCCGCTCCAGCGCCGCAGGCCGGTCATGGTGCGCAGGAGCGTCGTCCCGCCGGCGCCGTTGGGGCCCGGTACCGCGAGCAGTCGCCGCGCGCCGATGGAGAGGCCGCTGCCGGACAGGATCGGGGCGCTCGTGCCCGGGTGGGCGAAGACGCCGTTCTCGGCCGCGAAGGCCATCAGCTCCCTCCGGTGCGGCGCAACGGCGGGATGAGGATCGGCGCCCGAGGAAGCGCTGGAGGACGTGGCTCTCGACGAGCGCCCGGTCAGGTCATGGCGCAGTCCGAGGCCCCCGGGCCGGTGCGCCTCAGTGGAACACCGGCGCCGTCCACCTCATGAGCAGCCCCGCTCCCGACGCCGAGTCCGACTGGGACCGCCCGGTGCCCGGCGGGCGAACCCCCGTCGGGGCGGGCACCGCCCGCATCGCACTCCGCGCCCTCGACGTGGAAGCCCGCATCAGCGATCATGGCCAGGTCATCGCGCCCGGCCCGCCCCCCGCTCGTGAGGTAGTCGCCCAGGAAGATGGAGTTGCACACCTCCAGCACGAGCGGCTGCAGGGTGCGGATGTGGAACTCCCGCCCGGCCGAGGAGCGCACCTCGGCGTCGGGGTGGACCAGGCGCATCATCGCCAGGATCCGCAGGCAGCGCCTGGGGGTCAGCTCCTCGTGGGCCTGCAACGGAGTCCCCTCGAAGGGCAACAGGAAATTCACCGGCACCGATTCGGCGCCCAGCTCCCGGAGGGCGAAGGCCACATCGACGAGTTCCTCGTCGCTCTCCCCCATGCCCGCGATGAGGCCGGAGCACGGGCTGATCCCCGCCCGTCTGACGGCACGCACGGTGGCGGCGCGGTCCTCATAGGTGTGGCTCGTGCAGATGTCGGCGTAGTGCGAGCGGGCCGTGTTGAGATTGTGGTTGTAACGGTCCGCCCCGGCCTCGTGCAGGATCTCGGCCTTGTCACCATCGAGAAGGCCCAGGCAGGCGCAGATGCGCACCCCGGGGTGCTCGTGGCGGATCCGGGCGATGAGGCCCGCCACCCTGGCGGTCTCCCGGGCGGACGGGCCGCGGCCCGATGCCACCAGGCAGATCGTCGATGCCCCGTGCGCGATGCCGGCCTCGACGGCCTCGTGCACCTGCTCGTCGTCGAGCCAGCTGTAGCGCATGATCCCCGCCGTCGAGCCGAGGGCCTGGGAGCAGTAGGAGCAGTTCTCCGGGCACATGCCGGATCTGAGGCTGATGAGGTGGTTCAGACGCACGCCCGTGCCGAAGAAGTGGCGCCGCACCTGCCCCGCCGCCGCCACGATCTGCAGAGTCTGGTCGTCGTCGGCGGCCAGGACCGACAGAGCCTGCCCCCTGGTGACCGGCTGACCGCGCATTCCGCTCCGCACCATCGCCCCGAGATCCATCGCACGACCTCCTTGTTCAACGAGGACTCCTTGGTTCACGAGGATCGGGGGCGGTTCATGCGACGCACATGAACCGCCCCGCTGAACCGCCCCGCGCGTTCACGGCATCAGCCTACCAATCCCCTTGAACATTGTTCAAGGGGATTGGTCGCAGTCGTCTCCTGGACGCGGATCCATGTGGGGACCGGCCCGGCAGCTACCCGGCCAGCCCCAGGCGCTCCTCCATGTCCTCCAGCGGCACGCCCTTGGTCTCGGGCATCACCTTGAGCACCCACAGCAGCTGGCCGCACATGAACACGAAGAAGATCGTGAACGCCACACCGCCGCCGAGCGAGTCGATCACCGGCGGGAAGGCGTAGGTGGTGATGGCGGCGAACGACCAGTGCGTCATCGAGCCGAGGGACTGGCCGCGACCGCGCACCCTGTTGGGGAAGATCTCGGAGATGAACACCCAGATCACCGAGCCCTGGCCGAAGGCGTGAGCGGCGATGAACACGAGCAGGCCGATGAGCACGAGCATCGACGAGGCGGTATTGAAATGGCCCGAGAAGCCGTACATCACGCCGGCCAGGAAACCCAACGAGACGAGATAGCCGATGGAGCCGACGATCATGAGGGCGCGCCGGCCGATCCTGTCGATCACGGTGAGGGCCGCCATCGTGGCGATGAGGTTCATGAGCCCGACGGCCACGCTCATCAGATAGGAGGAGTTCTCCGAGGCGCCGGCCTCCTGGATCACGACCGGAGCGTAGTAGAGGATGGCGTTCACGCCCGACATCTGGTTGAACATGGCGATGCAGAACGCCATGAGGATCACCTTGCGGTACCGCTTCGAGAAGAACTTCACCCTCACCGAGCGCAGCTCGGCCTCCTCGGCGAGCTGCGCCCGGATCTCGGCGATCTGCTCGTCGGACTCCTCCTGGGTGCTGCACAGCCTGCGGCTGATGGCGACGGCCTGCTCCTGGCGCCCCTGGGACATCAGCCAGCGGGGCGTCTCGGGCACGCCGAGGAGGAGGACGAAGAACACGATGGCGGGCACCGCCATGACACCGAGCATCCAGCGCCAGGCGACGTCCTCAGGCGCGATGAGACGGATGATGTAGTTGCTCAGATAGGCCAGCAGGATACCGAGCACGACATTGCCCTGGACGAGCCCGACCAGGCGCCCGCGGTGCGCGGCCGGGGCGATCTCGGCGGTGTAGATCGGCGCGCACACGCTCGACATGCCGACCCCTATACCGCCGAGGAAGCGGAAGACGAGGAAGACCCCGTGCGCCCCGGCCGGGGTGAACGCGGAGCCGAGCGAGCCGATGATGTAGAGCCCGCCGATGCTGTACAGCATGATCTTGCGCCCGTAGCGGTCGGCGAGATTTCCCGAGAACAGGGCACCGACGATGGTGCCGATGGTCGCCATGGCGACGGTGAATCCGAGACCGGACGAACTGAGGTTGAAGACCCTCTCCAGTGAGGTGGTGGTGCCGGAGATCACGGCGGTGTCGAAGCCGAAGACGAGGCCGCCGAGGGCGGCCACGATCGCGCTTCGCAGCACCAGGCCATTGGCTCTGGTGGCCTGGACCGGTTGGGTGCCGGCAGTGGTGTTGGACATTCTTCTTCCTCCAGAGGTGTGTGGAGTCCATCGCGGAAGAGTTTCCGGATGTCCCCCGAAACTACGCCCCGCAGCGGCGAATGGGGACGCCGTCCCACTCCACGGTTGCCCGCCGCCGGCCCCGGGGCCGGCGGCGGGGTTCAGTGCTGGCGCACCAGGTGCTGGTACTGGGGGTGCCGATCGATCCACCCGGCGACGAAGGGGCAGCTGGGCACCACCGTGCGCCCGGCCTCGGCGGCGTCGTCAAGAGCCCTTCTGGCGAGCCTGCCCGCCAGGCCGCGCCCGCCGTAGGCGGGGTCGACGACCGTGTGCGGCATGGTCACGACACCGTCCGAGACGGAGTACTCCAGGAAGCCGGCCACGGCCCCGTCGACGAGCACCCGGTAACGGTGCTTCTCCGTGTCGTCGATGATCTCGATCCTCTCGTCGTTCACGACGGATGCTCCTTCTTCCGGATCCCTCAGGAGAACAGGTGTCCACCGGCCAGCCGCGCCCCCTCGACGAGGGAGCCGAGCTTGGCCCAGGCGATGAGGGGGTGCACGCGGCCGCCCAGGCCGCAATCCGTGGAGGCGATGACGCGCTCGGGACCGACCGCCGAGGCGAAGCGCCCGATGCGTTCGGCCACGAGCTCGGGGTGCTCGACGACATTGGTGGAGTGCGAGACGACGCCCGGGATGATCACCTTGTCGTCGGGCAGCCCGATGTGCCGCCACAGCGTCCACTCGTGCTCGTGGCGAGCACCGGCGGCCTCGAAGGTGAACCCGTGGGCGTTGACCGACAGCACCAGGTCGACGATGTCGGCGAACGGGATGTCGGTGGTGTGCGGCCCGTGCCAGGAGCCCCAGCAGACGTGGAAACGCACCTGCTCGGCGGGGATGCCCTCCAGGGCGCGGTTGGCCGCGTCGATGCGCAGGCCGATGAAGTCGCGGTAGTCGCCAACGGTGGGCTCCGGGTTGATCTGGTCCCAGCTCTCCGCGACATCGGGGGCGTCGATCTGGACGGTCAGGCCGGCGTCGGTGATCGCCTTGTACTCGGCGTGCATGGCGTCGGCGCAGGCGGTGAGCAGGTCGATGTCGTTGGAGTAGTACTCGTTCTTCATGCGGGCGGCCGAGCCCGGGGACAGGGCGGCGAGGAAGCCGTCGGCGGGGGTCAGCCCGGTCTCGGCCAGGCCCTTGAGCAGCAGTTCGATGTCCGCGCCGACGGCATCGGCGCCGATGTAGGTCAGCGGGCCCGTGATCCTCGGGTTGCCCACCGGGGCCCTGCCGGTGAGGATGCCGGTGGCCGGGTCCTCGTAGGCGGCGCGGAAGGCGGAGCGGTCGCGGCGGTCCGGGAAGGAGGTCAGGCGCAGGCGCCCCGGCGCGGAGCGCACGACCTCGGGATCGGCCCAGCGGTCCTCGTCGGTCATCGTCAGCCCGCCGAGGCGCGAGAAGGAGTAGTTCCACCAGGCCCCGTAGTCGACGGCGCCGGAGGTGATGTGGCCGTACTCGCCCTCGTTGACGATGTCGATGCCGATCTCGCGCTGGCGGGCGACCACCTGCTCGACGCCGGAGGCGAGGACCCCGGCGAATTCCTCATCGCCGATGGCGCCCCTCGCACGCCGCTCGTTGGCCTCCAGCAGCTCGTCGATGCGGGGCAGGGAGCCCACGTGGGTGGTGCGGATGCGATCGGTCATGTCGTCCCCCTCGAAGATGGTGGTTGCCGGACCACTCCGGATCGTCCGGCTGGAACCGGGCGGAGCGCCCCGTCCCCCGTCCGTCGTGAGCGGACGGGGGTGCGCCCGGGGCCGGGACGGTCAGCGGACCAGGGCCCCGCCGGCCAGCTTGATGAGCCGGTCGAGCACCGCCCCGCCGGACGCATTGGAGCCGTTGTGCTCGTACTCGCTGGTGATCCAGGCGTGCATGTCGGGCAGCAGCGAGGCCGTCTCGAGCGAGAAGTGCATCGGCACGTAGGCGTCATGGGCGTAGACGGCGGCCGCGCAGGGCACGTCCGCCTCGGACAGGGCCCGCGGGTCGTAGAGCCCCGGCCAGGGGTGCCCGGCGATGAGCCGGGCACTGTCCTTCCAGGGGCGCAGCGAGGAGTCCTCGTCGAACCACTCGGGGAATATGTGCTCGCCGGTCAGCAGGGTCGGGTCGGCACGGAACCCGTCGGGCAGCGTGCGGGCCGCGGACCACCCCGTGACGACGCCGTCGGCGTAGCTCGACTCGTGGATCACCGTGTACAGCGCATTGCGCCCGCCGAAGGGCAGCAGGCCGGCCAAGTCGTAGCGGAAGCCGCGCGAGCCGGGGTCGCGCTCGAGGAGGTAGTGCAGCCGCTCGGCGCCGCCCGAACCGCCGAGCAGGTGACCGAGCGAGCGGACGCGCGAGGGGCCGACCAGATCGCCGTTCGGCGTCCGGATCGCCTCCTGGCCGGCCAGGTCGAGCAGGCGGGCCATGCGGGCGCGGTCGCCGGGGAAGCGCCGGTAGTACTCCAGGGACTTGCCGGCCATGGTCTCGTAACAGGCCGCGTAGATGTCGTCGGCGCTGCGGCCCACCGCCGGCAGGCCGCCGGTGAAGTAGACCGCCAGCAGCGAGTCCGGATGCCTCGACAGATAGTGCAGGGCGGTGAATCCGCCGAAGGACTGGCCCAGCACGGCCCAGCGCTCGACACCCAGGTGAGCGCGCAGGTCCTCGCAGTCGGCGACGATCTCATCGGCGCGCAGATGGGTGAGGTACTCGGCCTGGTCGGCGGCCGAGCCGAGCGGCTCGCTGACGGGGCTGGACAGGCCGGTGCCGCGCTGGTCGAGCAGGACCACCTGGTAGTCGGCGAGCGCCCGTTCCAGCCACCCCGGCCAGACGGGGTCGAGGCTCGGGCGCGGCGATTCGCAGCCGGGGCCTCCCTGCAGGAACAGCAGATGGGGTCGGTCGGTACCGTCGGGAGCCGCGACGACGCGGGCGAAGACCTCGATACCGCGCCCGTCGGCGGGATCGGTGTGGTCGAGGGGGACGTTGATCCGGACTTCCCGGGTGCGGAGCCCGGCCATGCTGCGCTGCCACGTCATGGGCCCATGCTAGCGGCCCGTCCCCGGATCGGTGTTCTCGTCGAGCACGACGCGTCCGCGGGCGATTCTGGTGAAGACGGATTCGGCTGTGGCGGTCCAGCCGGCGGGGCACGCCGGCGTCCTCGCGGGTGGAGCAGCTGTCCGGGATACGGTTGAGCCCGGTCCAGCGCCTGGAGCCGGGACTTCTCCTCCGCGCACTGAGGTGGAGTGGACGACCGATCACGAGGCACCCCCGCTGGGACGGGATGGCCCATGCCGGGGCGGCCGCCTGCCGTCCGGGCCCGGGAGCAGCGGCGGCGAAGATCCGACGGCCGGGCCGGCGAGCGCATCCGGCCGGCCGTCGGATCAGCCGGTGGCGCCGCCGCTCCTCGCGGCGAGTCCCTCGACGAGCGGCCCGATGAGGTCCATGGGCAGCGGGAAGACGACCGTCGAGTTCTGATCGGCGCCCAGCTCGAGCAGGGTCTGCAGATAGCGCAGCTGCAGGGAGGCGGGGCTCGTGGAGAGCACATCGGCGGCCCGCTTGAGCTCGTCGGAGGCCTGCAGCTCGCCGCGGGCGTTGATCACCTTGGCGCGCCGCTCGCGCTCGGCCTCGGCCTCGCGGGCCATGGCCCGCTGCATCGCCTCGGGGATCTCCACGTCCTTGATCTCCACGACCGAGACGTCCACGCCCCAGGGGGTGGTCTGCACCTCGATGATCTCGCGCAGATCGTGGTTGAGGCTCTCGCGGTGGGCCAGCAGGGTGTCCAGATCGGCGCGCCCGAGCACCGAGCGCAGTGTCGTCTGGGCGATCTGGCTGGTGGCCACTGCGTAGTTCTCGACGTTCATCACGGCGTTCATCGGATCGGTGATGTTGAACAGCACCACCGCGTTGACCCGGGCCGGCACGTTGTCGCGGGTGATGACCTCCTGCGGGGGGATCGTCAGCGTCACCGTGCGGGTGTCGACGCGGACGAGCCTGTCCAGACCCGGGACGATGAACACCAGCCCCGCCCCGTGCAGGGGCCGCACCTTGCCGAGGCGGAAGACGACGGCCCGCTCGTACTCGGGAATGATCTTCAGGCAGGTCACGAGCAGGCCCGCGACGAGGATCACCAGGGCGATCACTGTGAAGAACCACTGGGTGCCGCCCATGGCTCAGCTCCCTTCGCTGTCGGCCCCGTCGGCGGCGGACGCATAACGGGTGCGCCCGCTCGACCAGTGCGGGGCGTAGCGTTCGATGAGGCGGGAGGCCTCGTCGGCCGCGCGCTCGGACTGCACCTGACCGTGCGCGCCGCGAGCCACCACGATACGCCCGGCCCCGGAGTCGGGGGCCGCCCCGCTCCCGGCCCCCTCGGGGGCCGAGGACTCGAAGGGCAGGTCCTGGGGGGCGTTCGTCGGGGTGGTGCGCAGCGAGTGGATCATCGGCCAGGCGGCCACGACGACGAAGACCGCCGAGGCGGCCAGTGCCAGGTGCTGGGCCGCGCCGGAGGCGACGAACATCATCGCCAGGGGCAGGGCCAGGCCGGCGGCCATGATCGCCAGCGACATGCCCCGATGGAAGACCCCGGCCTCGGAGTGGGGCCAGGGGTCCACCGGCTGGGTGATCTCCCGGGGGCCGAGGGAGGGGGCGCAGTCGTCCTTGACGGGGCAGCGCCCGCAGATCTCGTCCTGGCCCCGGTAGCGGATGACCCGCTTCTCGGGGTCGAAGCTGGCCGGCCACAGCCACTGGTCCTGATGGCACTTCCACGCCCCGTGGTCCTCGCGGAAGACGAAGTTGCTCGTCCTCCAGTCGCGCGAGCGCTGGGCGCTGCGCCGCCCCAGGGCGTCCAGGACCCAGGCGAAGGCGACCAGGACCACCGCGTAGAGGCAGGACAGGTAGACCTGGATGGTGGTGTCGGCGTCCATCTCAGTCCTCGCCGCCCGCGACCGGGGCGTGGTCGTGGTCCTCGACGAAGAGGCGCTCGGTGGGCAGCTCGTCCACGGTGCGCCCCCTGCGGCGGTGGATCCAGCCCTGGACGGCCATGACGAGGAAGGGCGTCACGCCGCCGAGTATGAAGACGACGTCGCCGGGCATGCGCAGCCACTCGAGCACGACGTTCTTGTGCTCGGTGATGTAGTTGAGCGATCTGGCCTCGAAGTAGCCCGCGCCGACCGAATGGTAGAGCTGCAGGGCGCCCAGGGGCAGCAGGGTGACGAAGACCATCCAGGCCAGCCCGATGTTGGAGCACCAGAAGCTGATCCTGGCGAGTCCGTCGTTCCACCTGTCCTGCGGGATGAGATGGCGCAGGGCGAACATGGCCAGGGCCATCGCCATCATGCCGTAGACGCCCATCATCGAGCCGTGCGCGTGATTGGCCGTCAGCGCCGTGCCGATCTCGTAGTAGGAGACGATCGGCAGATTGATGATGAAGCCGAAGACTCCGGCCCCGACGAAGTTCCAGAAGCCCACGGCGACCAGGAACATGACGCACCAGCGGTGCGGGAAGGGGGTGCTCGACCTGGCCTCCCGCCTGGCCCCCAGCTGCATGAAGGCCCACGCCTCGACGGTGAGGAAGGTCAGCGGGATCACCTCGGCGGCCGAGAAGACGGCGCCGACGGCCATGTTCGAGCTCGGGGTGCCCGAGAAGTAGACGTGGTGCATGGTGCCGAGCACGCCGCCGACCGAGTAGAGGATGACGTCCATGTAGATGATGCCCAGGGCGACTTTCTCGCGCACCACGCCGAGCATGACGAAGATGTAGGCGACCATGACGGTGGTGAACAGCTCGAGGAAGTCCTCGACCCACAGGTGGACGACCCAGAAGCGCCAGTACTCGGCAACGGAGATGCGCGTCGTCGTGCCGGCGAGCATGCCCACCGCGTAGAAGGCCGGGATCGACAGGGCCGAGAAGAAGAAGACCCACGGCAGGTTGCCGTGCGACTCCGTCCTGAGCCGGCCCCGGATGGCGCGCACGATGATGCAGACCCACAGGAACATGCCGAGAGTCAACGCGATCTGGAAGATCTTGGGCAGGTCGAGGTACTCCCACTGCTGGCCGAGCAGCGGGCCCTTGGCCCAGGAGACGCCGTGGATCGAGAGCATCTCGCCGGCGAGCGAGCCGAAGACGACGAAGCACACGGCCCCGAACAGCACGCCCACCCATCTGCTCTGGTGCCTGGGCTCGCGGCCCGAGATGAAGGGCGCGAGGAAGACGCCGCCGGCCAGGAAGGACGCGGCCGTCCACAGCAGGGACAGCTGGACGTGCCAGGTGCGGGCCAGGTTGTAGGGGAACCAGCTGGCCAGGTCGAAGCCGAAGAAGCTGGTGAGATCGGCGCGGTAGTGCTCGGCGGCGGCGCCGACGATCGTCTGCAGCAGGAACAGGGCCGAGACGGCGACCCAGAACCAGGCGGTGACGCGCTGGGACCTCGTCAGGCCGACCCTGGCCGGCGGGATGAACGAGATGGCCGGCGCGTCCGAGGCGTGCCAGCCGATCCTGGCGCTCCAGCGCCCGTAGACGGCGAACATCACGCCGATCCCGCCGATGAGCACGACGAGGCTCAGGGCCGACCAGAGCACCATGTCGGCGGTCGGGCTGTTGCCGACGTTCTTCTCGGCCGGCCAGTTGTTCGAGTAGGAGTAGTCGTGGCCGGGCCGTTCGGCGGCCGAGCCCCATGCCGTCCAGGCGAAGAAGCTCACCAGCTGATGGATCTGCTGCGGATCGGTGATGTCATTGGCGAGCAGGCCGAGGTTGTGGGAGTCCTGCCCGAAGTACTCGGTGTAGTAATCGGTCAGCGTCCGGTAGGCATCGCTCTGGTAGTCCGAGAACCGGAGCGTCCCGCTGTCCCCGTCGAGGCGGTTCGCGCGCCAGTCCCGGATGGTGGCGGCGGCCGGATCGGCGCTGCCGGCCTCCCGGTAGCGCTGGAGGGTGTAGTCGCTGGCCCGACGCAGGTAGTCGGCGGTGAAGTCGGGGCCGAGATAGCCGCCGTGGCCCATGACCGAGCCGTACTGCATCAGGCCGCGGTTCTGGAACAGCTGCTGGCCGGCCGAGACGTCCTCGTGGGAGAACAGCACCTGGCCGGAGGAGTCGGTGACCTCGTCGGGGATGGGGATCGAATCGGTGTACGTGCGCCATGCGAGGATGCCCATGACGGTGAAGCCGAGGAGCATCACCAGGATGACGCCCTGAACCCAGCCCTTGCTCACCACCATGGCGCGGCGCGACCGTGTCGGTTCACCAGTATTGCGCGAAGAAGGAGCCATGGGCGCCATATTAATTAGCATGAGTCCCACCTGGTTTATTTCTCGAAAAATCTTGCCCGAATCCCCGTCCTGTTCCGGAGACGAACGCGTCACCGCGTCCGGGCCCGGATCGGTCCACCGTAGAATGACCCCGTGGCGCACATCGACCTCGACTACCGCATCGCCCGGCGCACACTGGCCAATGGCCTGCGCATAGTGGTCAACCACGACCCAGGGGCGCCCGCTGAGGCGCTGAACATCTGGTACACGGTCGGCTCGGGCGACGAGCCGAGGGGGGCGACCGGCCTCGCGCACCTGTTCGAGCACCTCATGTTCGCCGGTTCGGCGCACGTCGGGTCCAGCGGGCACCTCGCGCTCATGGAGTCGGTCGGCGGCAGCGCCAATGCGACGACCGGCTTCGACCGCACCAGCTACTTCGAGACCGTCCCGCCGGGCGCCCTCGAACTGGCACTGTGGCTCGAGGCCGACCGCATGAGCACGCTGGCGGTCACCCGGACCAACTTCGACACCCAGGTCGAGGTGGTCAAGGAGGAGAAGCGCCAGCGTTACGACAACGTTCCCTACGGCGACCAGCTGGAGCTGCTGCTCGAACTCAACTTTCCCGCCGACCACCCCTACGGCCATCCGACGATCGGTTCGATGGCCGATCTGGACGCCGCCTCGCTGTCGGACGTGCAGGGCTTCTACAGGCGCTGGTACCAGCCCTCCGGGGCAGTGCTGACGCTGTCCGGCCCGATCGAGCCCGAGCGCGCGTTCGCCCTGGCCGAGAAGTACTTCGACGCCCTGGCGCCGGCACCGGCGCAGACCTCCCGCCTCCTCGCCCCCCTGCCCCGGCACGAGGGGGTTCCCGCCATCCGGGTGAGGCGCGCCGTGCCGAGCACGATGGTGCACCTGTGCTGGCGCAGCCCAGACTTCAACTCCCCCGAACGCTTCGCCGTCGAGCAGGCGCTGGCCGTGCTGGCCTCCGGGCAGTCCAGCCGCCTGCCGAACCTGCTGGTGCGCGAGCGCGAGATCGCCGAGACCGTCGGCTCCGGCGACTTCGGCCTGGCCCGCGGCGTCTCGATGGCCACGCTCAGCGCCCGGGTCCGCTCGGGCCACGACGCGCAGGAGCTGTCCGAGACGATCCTCGAACAGCTCGTCGACCTGGGCGAGCGGGGCCCCGACGAGGACGAGCTGGCCCGCGTCAACGCCGGATTCGACCGCGAATGGCTCTCCCGGCTGGCCAGCGTCGAGTCCCGCGCCGACGAGATCAGCGGCTTCGCCAGCCTGTCCGGCGACCCCGGCCGGGTGAACGCGATGCTCGTTCGCATGCACGAGGTCACCGGCGACCAGATCGCCGAGGCGGCCCGCACCTGGCTGGCCCCGCAGTACCGGGCCGTGCTCGTCTACGAGGCAGAGGAGGCCCGATGAGCCCCGAGGTCCTGCGCCCCCGAGTCGATCCGACCAATGACTGGCGCTTCCCGCAACCGCAGATCACCCGCCTCGGCAACGGCATGAGCATCTGGGCGTACGATCTGCCCGGTCAGTACGTCATCACCGCCGAGATCGTCTTCGACGTGGCCCTGACCGACGAGCCGACCGGCAAGGAGGGCGTCGCCCGCTTGGCCGTGCACTGCTGCGACGAGGGCTCGGCCGCGCACCCCGGCGAAGAGCTCGCCAGGCACATCGAGGACATCGGCGCGGCCTTCGACGGCTCGGCAGGGTGGTGGGGCACCCGTTGCGGCATCGAGGTCGCCGCGCCCCATGCGCTGGCCGGTATCGACCTGCTCGACGAGATCGTCCGCACACCCGTCTACGCCGACTCCGACGTCGCCCGCCACAAGGCCCTGCGCCTGGCCGAGATCGCCCAGCAGCGGGCGAACTCGGCGGCCATGGCCTCGATCGGCCTGGCGCAGCGGACCTGGATCACCGGGAGCCGTCAGCAACTGGCGGCAGCCGGCACCTCCGTCTCGGTGCCGACGATCACCGCCGAGGACGTGCGCGCCTTCCACGACCGGTGGTGGCGCGCCGACAACGCCACGCTGATCATCGCCGGCGCCCTGCCCGGGGACCTCGTCGAGCACGCGGCCGAGGTCTTCGGCGCATGGCCGGCGACCGATGTGGGCAGCGGCGCGAAGGCTCCGAGACCAGCCGAGGGCCCCTGCCCCACCTATGTCATCGACCGTCCCGGTGCGGTCGCCGCCGACATGCGCGTCTGCCTCATCGTACCGAGCCGCTCCTGGCCGGACTGGGCTCCGATGCAGGTCGCGACCAGCGCCGTCGGCGGGCTGTTCGGCAGCCGTCTCAACATGGAGCTGCGCGAGAGGCAGGGCTTCACCTACGGCGTGCAGGCCGGTCTGGCGGCCGGCCGTTTCAACGGAAGCTTCAGCATCCAGTCGAGCTTCCGCACCGAGGTGGCCGCGAAGGCGTTCCGCGGCGTCTTCGAACTGCTGGACCTGTCGCGCGAACCACTGACCAGGTCCGAGGTCGCCGACGCCGTGCGCTTCATGGTGGGCATCGCCCCGCTGCGCTACGACACCGCCGATGCGGTCGTCTCCCAGGCCGGGGTGCTGGCCTCGCACCGGGCCGGTACGAACTGGGTCAACGAACTCACCCAGAAGCTGGCCGCGGTCGACGCGCCCCACGCCACGGCCGCCTTCGAGGCGACCGTCGGCAGGGCCACCCACGAGGGCATGATGCGCGCCGTGCTGTGCGGCGATGCCTCGCGCCTGGTGCCCGACCTGCACAGCTACGGCTTCCAGGTCGAGATCATCGACCCGGCGCTGTAGGGGGGCCGGGCCGCGCCGACGCCGGCCGGGCCTCAGCCGTTGAGCCTCTGGTAGGCCTCCTGGGCCTTGGCCTGGGCGGTCTCCACCTGGGTCTGGTACTCCCCCAGATCGCCGTTCTTGAGGGCCTCGTCGGCCCTGGTGAAGGCGTCGTCCGCCTCCTGCAGCAGCTGCTTGGCGGCGTCCTCGTCCGACACCTCACTGCCGGCCTGCTCCTGACCGGAGGACTGCTGGCCCGTGTCCTCGCCCGTGCTCGCGCCGGCGTCACCGGCGAAGACCGAGTCGAGAGCCTCCTGCAGCGTGTCGCCGATGCCGATGTGCGTGCCGAAGCGGACGACGACGAAGCGCAGCACCGGGTAGGTGCCGGCCGAGGCTCCCGAGCCGGCGGACTTGCGCTGGGTGTAGATGGGCTCGACGTAGATGAGGCCGTTGCCCAGCGGGAGCGTGAGCAGATTGCCGTACAGTGCGTCGGCCGAGCTGCCCGTGCCCTGCCCGATGAAGGGCAGCAGCTTGTCGGCCACCTGCTGGTCGGAGACGATCGCGTTGTACGTCTGGTTCGGGCCGGGTACCTGGGCGGTGTCCGACAGTTTCAACACCCGGATCCTGCCGTAGTCGGGGCTCGCCGCATCGGCCACCACCGACATGTAGGCGGCCATGTTCTCGCGGTTCTTCGGCACGTAGACCGCCGTCTGGCTGAACATCGGGGACTCGTCGCCCGGCCATTTGATCGACAGGTAGTAGGGCGGTTCGTAGGCTCCGCTGGAGTCGCGCGGGTCGGCCGGGACCTCCCACAGATCCGACTGGTTGTACCAGCTGTCGGCGTTCTCCATGTGGTAACGGCCGAGGATCTGGCGCTGCACCTTGAACATGTCCTGCGGGTAGCGCAGGTGACTCATCAGGTCGTCCGAGATCTCGCTCCGGTCGAGCAGCAGGCCCGGGTAGACCTTCATCCAGGTCTGCAGGATCGGGTCGGACGTGTCCCAGGCGTAGAGCCTGACCGTGCCGTCGTAGGCGTCCACGACGGCCTTGACCGAGTTGCGCATGTAGTTGACCCGCGTGTCCGCGCCGGTGCTCTGCCGCGCCGAGTCCGAGATGGTGCTCTGCAGGTTGACGTGCTGGGAGTTCGGGTAGTCGGCGCTGGTCGTGTACGCGTCGACGATCCACACCACGCGGCCGTCGACGACGGCCGGGTACGGGTCCTGGTCGACCGTCAGCCACGGAGCGACCTCGGCGATGCGCTCGCGCGGCGTGCGGTTGTACAGGATGCGCGAGGCCGAGTTCACATTGCTGGACAGCAGCAGATTGAGATCGGTGAACTTCGTGGCGTACATGGCCCGGGTCACGTAGTTGCCGATCGCCACACCGCCGGCCCCGGTGTAGGTGTAGTGCTGCTCGCCGCCGGACTCGGAGCCGCCCGGGGTGTCCAGCTCGACGGGCGTGGCACCGGGGGCATTGCCGGCGACGACCCACTGGCCCTCGGACTCGCCGTAGTAGATGCGGGACTCCTGCACGTCGAGCCGGCCCTCGGGCGGGATGTCGCCCTCGGTCCACACCGGCTCGCCGTTGGTCGAGCTGCGGTTGCCGTAGGAGGCGACCACGCCGTAGCCGTGCGTGTAGACGGTGTGCGTGTTGATCCAGCTCTGATCGGGCAGGCCGGCGATGTTGATCTCGCGGGCGGCGATGATCGTGTCGGTCGTCTGGCCGTCGACGTTGTAGCGGTCAACGTCGAGAACCGAGGGGAACTGGTAGTAGCCGCGCACCTGCTGCAACTGCTCGTAGGTCTCGGCGATCAGCGCCGGGTCCATCAGCCGGATGCCGGGCAGGGCCTCCGCGTCGGACCTCAGCTGGCCGGCGCTCACATCGGTCTCGGCGGAGTAGTCCGAGACCGTCACATCGTCGATGTCGTAGGCCGCCCTCGTCGCCTCGATCTGCCGCTCGATGTAGCTGCGCTCCTGGTTGACCTCGCTGGGACGCACGGTGAACTGCTGGATGACGGCCGGGTAGGCGACCTGGATGATGAGGCTCGAGACGATCATCAGGATGATCGCCGTACCGGGCACCCGCCACAGCCTGAGCCTGACATTGGCGAAGAACATGAGCGCACAGATCCAGGCGATGATCGCGATGATCAGGCGGGCGGTGATGCGCGCATGGTCATCGGCGTAGCCGATGCCGGTGAACAGGGCGTCGTTGTCGCTGATCGCGAACTCGTAGCGCGACAGCAGGCGCTGGAATCCGTAGACGACCATGATGAGGCCGAGCATCACCGACAGGTGCACCTGGGCGGCCGCGTTGAGCGGGTTCTTGAGCTCGACCGTCGGCGGACGGGACCCCTCGCCGCTCCCGTGCTGGTGCACCGATACTGGCGAAGCGTACAGGGAGCCGGTGATGACGTGGACGACAGCCGCCGCGATCGTACCGATGATCAGGGCGGCCAGTACCACCGAGAAGACGTACTGCAGGAAGGGCAGCGTGAAGACGTAGAAGGAGACGTCCATGCCGAAGTAGGCATCGGACTGGCCGAAGGGCGTGCGGTTGAGGAACGCCAGGGTCTGGTCGACGTGGGACACGGCCAGCGAGCCGCCGGCGAGCGCGATGATCAGTGAGGGGACCGCGATGACCACGGCCGTGCGTCTGGCCAGGGCCGAGCGGTAGTGGTCCAGGGTCGGTGAGTCGCTGACCGGACGCTGGGGGCGCCTGCGCCAGGCGAGGGCCATGCTGAGCGCGCAGGCCCCGCCGAGCAGCACGCCCTGCGCCACGGCCAGGATCGCGCCGGTGATCAGCCGGGTGGAGAAGACCCGGCCGAAGTGCAGATTGCGGTACCACATCCAGTCGGTGACGAAATCGCTGACGATCCACCACACGACGATGAGCGCCACGAGGATGATGAGGGTGGCCCCCAGCGCCGTATGACGACGCGGCGCTTTCCTGGCCTGCGATGCGGTGCTCATGCCTGATCGGGTTCCTCCCACTCGAAGGTGCGCACGAGTGCGCCGGACAGGGCCGGGACGAGTTCGTCGCCGGCCAGGAGCTCGCCGGGGTGGCTGGCGAGCCGGGCCACGCCATAGGTCGTGCCATCGCGCAGGGCGCCCATGACGACCCGGATGTCCTCGCGGGCCGGGTGCGCGGCCACGTAGTCGGCGGCCCCGGCCGGGTCGCCGGGGATGTCGGCCTCGACCCCGGCGGGCAGGAAGGAGCGCTCGGTGCACACCGCGCAGCCGGCCACCGTGCTCGGCCAGGCGATGGCGGCCAGCCCGGACAGGACGTCCTGACCGGGATGGAAGTCGTCCTGCTCGATCGGGGACAACTGGCCGGGACCGGTCACGGCGAGCCGGTCGGCCAGGGCCGGTCCGGCCTCGAGCAGCTGGGCGGTCGGCGCCAGCGCGAACAGGCGGGCCGGCTGGTCCCAGCCGGAGGCCCCCACGTAGTGCTCGATCTCGACCAGAGCGGCCGCGAGCGGCTCCTGGGCCGGCGTGGGACCGCCGGCGCAGGTCCGGACCTCGGGACCGGCCTGGGACTGGGGACTCATCGGATGACTCCTCCGCTCGTGGGAATCTGGTGGCAGGGCGCGGTCAGCAGAGCGGCACCGCCTCCGTCGCCCCCAGGGCCAGGGAGTCCAGGGAGGAGACGGCGTCGGACAGCTTGGACACCTTGACGAGCTCCATGCCGGTGTCGATGTCGGCCACCTCGGAGCAGTTGGCGGCCGGGACCAGGAAGATCTGAGCACCGTCGCGTTCGGCGCCGCGCATCTTCTCGGCGACCCCGGCGACGGCGCCGACGGTGCCGTTGGCCTCGATGGCGCCGGTCCCGGCGATGACGCGCGAGCCCATCAGGTCCTCGCTGCGCAGCTTGTCGTAGACGGCAAGCGAGAGGACCAAGCCGGAGCTCTCGTCGGCGACCTGATCGGGTATGTGGAACTCGACCTGCGGCGCATAGCGGTAGCCGGGGCGCATCGTGATGCCCACGCGCGGCACGGAGCGGTCGGTGGAACTGGCCTGGGTGGTGATCGGGACGACCATCGACGAGCCGCCGCGCACGATGCCGAAGGTCGCGGTGGCGCCGACCGCCAACGACCGGATGACGGCGTTGACGTCATCGGACGTGCTCACGGCGGCGTCGTTGACAGTCTCGATGATGTCTCCGGTCTGCAGCAGCTCGTAGGCGGGGCCGCCGGTGGAGACCGAGCCGACGACCGGGTTCTCCTGCACCGCGATGCCGGCAGCGCTCAGGGCCGCGACGGTGGCGCTCTGCTCGGTCTCGCTCATTTTCTGGGCCTCGTCGTTGGCCAGGTCCGAGTCGCTGCGCCCGACCGGGTAGGCCCAGTCCCGGGGCACGACGTCGCGGGAGTCGCGCAGATAGTTGAGGAACGCCGAGGGCAGGGTCAGGGTCGCATCGGAGGAGGTGACCGATACCGAGGTGAGCAGCAGGCTGCCCGTCGTGCCGACCGTCTCGACACCGCTGATCGTGATCTCGTCGGTGTTGTCGGACCGCCCCAGCACATCGTCCGTGACGCCGGGGTCCCAGGCCACATAGGGAACCGGCGTGAGGGCGATGACGCCCGCGAGGATGATGAGGGCCAGGGCGGAGACGACCGCCGTCCAGGTCTGGCGCGTCATGACGGCGCTCCTCCGCGCGTCCTGCGCACCGTTGGAACAGCTGCCCTCATGCTCCTGAAGTCTACTCACCGGCCGGGGATCGGCCAGGGGTCTCGCCTCCCGCCGGGATCCGTCGTGCGCCCTGATCCTCGGAGCATTGATCGGGCGCGCTTGAATGGATGCATGCAATGGTCCGGGCGACCGCACCGCGCCCGGCCCCGTTGGGCCGCCTTGAGGATCACGCCCCGCCGGGCCGCCCTGAAGATTACGGAGCCCCGTCATGAGCGATGACAACACCAGCCATCCCGCCGGCGAGTCCGGCAACGACCCGCTCAGCGAGCTGTTGCGCCAGCTCGGCATCGACCTGCCCGCGGGCGGCATGGATCTGAACGCCGTCCTGGGTCGGCTCCAGTCGATGATGGCTCAGGCGCAGGCGGGCACGGATTCCGCGACGGGCATCGACTGGACGATGGCCCGCCGGACCGCCCGCCAGGTCGCCGCCGCGCTCGGCTCGGACCCCGTGCCGTCCCGGACCCAGCGCACGCACCTGGCCGATTCGCACCGGCTGGCCGAGTCCTGGCTCGACCCCGTCGTCTCCTTCGAGGCCTGCCCCGCCCCGGCGCAGGCGTGGAGCCGCGCCCAGTGGATCGAGGACACGATGGACTCGTGGCGCACGATCGTCGAACCCGTCGTCACCTCGATCGCCGGGGCCATGAGCTCGAGCCTGGGCGGCCAGGCCGCCGCCGAGCTGCCCGAGATGGCCCAGTTGACCGACATGCTCGCGCCCATCATGCGCACGGCGGCGGGTCAGATGTACACCGCGCAGCTGGCCAGGGCCATCGGCGAGATCTCCACCGAGGTCATCAGCGGCGCAGAGCTCGGCCTCCAGCTGCTGTCGAGCCCGCGCGTGGTACTGCTGCCGACCAATGCGGAGGCCTTCGTCAGGGGCCTGGGCCTGCCCGACGAGGACACGCTCATGTACATCGTCGTGCGCGAGGCCGCCCGGCAGAGGCTGTTCTCGTCCGTGAAATGGCTGGCCCCGCAGATGCTGGCACTCATCGAGCACTACGCCCACGAGATCACGATCGACACGACAGCCATCGGCGACGCCATCGGCATCGAGGACGTCTCCGAGATGACCCCGGCCAAGCTCGCCGAGCTCTCCGAGCGGCTGCAGGGCAGGCTCTTCAAGCCCGCCCGCACCCCGGAGCAGGAGGACATCCTGGCGCGCCTGGAAACGCTGCTCGCGCTCGTCGAGGGCTGGGTCGACTCCGTCGCCCACGAGGCCTGCGCGCAGTGGCTCGCCCATGAACCGGCGCTGCTGGAGGCCGTGAGGCGCCGCCGCGCGACCGACGGGCCCGCCGAGAAGATCGCCGGCGCCCTGCTGGGTCTGCAGCTGCGTCCCCGTCTCGTGCGCGAGAGCGCCCGCTTCTGGCAGGTCGTGCTCGCCGACCGCGGTGTCGCCGGGCGCGACGGCCTGTGGGCCCACCCCGATCTCATGCCGGCGGCGGACGACGTCGAGGACCCGATCGGCTTCGTCCAGGGCGAGAGGCACGGGGAGGCGGAGGCCGACTGGGACTCGGAGCTGGCCAAGCTCCTGGAGCGGCCGGACCAGGGTCCGGACCCGGCGTCCGACTGATCCCGGAGCCCCCTCAGCCGCCCTGCCCGACGAAAGCAGCACCGGCCTCCCAGCCCTCGAGGAAACCACTCGCCTTCTCGGCGAGCTCGTAGCGGCGCTCGATCCGCCGGAAGGCCGGCCCGTGATCGCAGTGCACCAAGTGGGCGAGCTCGTGGACGAGCACCGCGTCGATCACCCAGTCCGGCATGGCACGCAGCCTGTCCGAGAGTCTGATCGTGCGCTCGGCCGATGTGCACGAGCCCCAGCGGGAGCGCTGGTTCGAGACCCAGCGGACACTGGCGGGCTCGGGCGCCTCGGGAACGTACGTCCGGCGGAGCCCGGCCGCCCGAGCCATGAGCTCCTCGTCGCCGGCCGCGCTCGCCCCGCGCCTCGCGGCCCCGGCGATGCGCCCGACCACGTCACGCACCCAGCGCGTCTCCTCGGCCCTGCTCATCCGGGCCGGGACCATGACGATGATCCGCCGGCCATCGCGCCGGGCGGCCACGCTGCGGCGCCGGCGGGTGCTCCGGCGTACGACGACCTCCTCGACGCCCGCCGGCAGCACCAGCCCGTGCGGCAGCCGGACGACGGTTTCGGTGACACCGGCCCGGGTCGCCCCTGCGGCGCGTTCACTGCCGTTCATGCGCTGCAAGCCTAACGGGTTCGCAGCACTCCGACCGGACTTCGGCGACCCGGCTCGTCGGAGGATCCGCGAACCGCCCCGCATCGGAGGCGTGGAGGATCCCCACCGGCTTGACGCCCCTCGGAAGGCTCGGTACGATTCCAGTGAACCCCCGGTTCGACGTTCTCTGCAGGGGAAGGCAGTTGAACGTCCGCCGGGGGTTCCTCGCCGTCGGGGGGCCTCCCCCTCCGCCCGGCGCGTCGACCGGTCCGGGCAGGGCACCGCCACCATTGCCCGCTCCGCCGACGAATTCTTCGCGCTGCACGCCCCGGGGCCTTCACCGGTGCGGAAGTCGCTCATTCGGTGATCTCCGCGGTCGAGAAACAGACGTTCCCGTAGGCCGACACGGCATCATCGCATATACCGCTATCCCGCAGCCTCGGGGAGAATTTCCACTGAAACAATGAATCACCTTGTCAAGCAGCATAAATTCTCTCTGAGCAGAATCATTGCGACCCCGAACCATCCCGCGACATTCCCTGACTGGGGTTTTGCACGCCGGTTTCGTTCCCGAGCCGTGGCTACAGTTGTGCTCGCCTGTCGGCCCTCAATGTTCCGTCTGGAGCGGGGCCGGCAAAGACAACCAATGAGGAGGAAAATATGGCAGATGAGACCTACGAGGGCGAGTACTACTGCGTCAAGTGCAAGGAGAAGCGCCACGCCAAGGGCACGGTCGTCGTGAACGACAAGGGAACCCGCATGGCCAAGGCCAAGTGCCCCGAGTGCGGCACCAACCTGAATCGCATCCTCGGCAGGGCCTGAGATGTGCACCCGATCATCCGATCGGGTGCACAAGGGGCCGGAGCACCGCTCCGGCCCCTTGCTTCATGCCCGGCTCCGGTCCTGCGGACCGGGCCTGCCGGATCACCGGCGACCGGCTCACAGGGTGTTGTCCCCATCACCCGATGTGTTGTCCGGCACGCCCGCGGTGTTGTCCGTGTTCCATATCCCTTGGAGATCTGCTCGCTCACAGGTAACGCTAAGGGCATGCCCATCATCTCCGGTCACCGCAACGAAGCGGTCCCGCAGCCGCAGCAGGGCCCGGCACCCGGCTCATCGAAGCGCCGCCGCGTACCGCCCAAGACGCTGCGTCTCGATGCCGACATCGTCCGCATCTCCCCCGCCTCGTACCGACTGTACGGTCCCGGCCGCACCTGCATCGAGATGTCCGGCCGGTTCGCCGAGCATCTGGCCGGTGCGCTGCACCGGCTCGACGGCACTGTCACTCTCGATGGCGCCTGCCGCGGCCTGCGCCCCGACGAGCAGGAGCTCCTCGAGGGCCTGCTGGGCCGGCTGCTGAGCTTCCGCATGGTCCACAAGCAGGCGTACCGCCCAGGGCCGGCCCGTATCGGCGTCATCGGCGAGGGCGCATGCGCCGAGCGCATCAGGCACGCCCTGGCCGTCGCTCATCGGGTACGCGGCTTCACCGAGCCGCTGCCGCCCCGGGGCGGTCAGAGCCCCCGGCCTCCACGGCGGCGGTCCGCATGCCGCCTCGACAGGCTCGAGCACTGGATGGGAGTCAACGACGCCCGGCTCGACCTCATCGTCGTCGCGGGTTCCAAGACGACGCCGGACCCGGTCCTGCCATGGCTGCTGAGCCGACTCGGCGTGCCGCACCTGATCATCACCGCCCACCACCGCAACGCCTGCGTCGGACCGCTGGTGCAGCCGGGCGTCACGAGCTGCGCCTTCTGCGCGACCGGCTCGGTGATCGACCGCAGCCATCAACGGCCCACGCAGGCGGCTCCGACCCCGGCCGCCCTCGACTGGACCGCGGCGATCACCCGATCGGTGTGCGCCGCCTACCTCGACGAGGGGATCGTCTCCCCCGCCGTGGAGTTCGGCGGGAACATCTGGTCGAGCAAGGCACCGCAGGAGGACTGCCCGATCTGCGCCCGTTCGGCGCAGCCGGTCTCCGCCGATGGTGCGCGCGACGGGCGGAGCGCCGAGGCGCCGCCTGCCCTCCGGGGCGCCGGCGCGAGCAGTCGCGGCCCCCGCGCGCCGCGAGCATCCGCCGGAGTCCCGGCTCCCCGCTGACCTATTCCCCGTCCGACGGCCCGGCGAGCACCTGGTCCGGGTCCTCGCCCCGGATGATGGCCAGCACGTCCTGACCGTAGCGCCGGGCTTTCGAGCGTCCGATGCCGCGGATCTCGAGCAGATCACGTTCGCTGCGCGGCCCGTACTGGGCCAGCGCCACGAGCGTCGCATCGGTGAAGACGACGAACGCCGGCACCGACTGGCGTTTGGCCACGCCGAGGCGCCAGGCCTTGAGGCGCTCGAGCAGGCCCTCGTCGTAGGGCACCTCGCACCCGGCGTGGTGGCCGAGCTTGATCTCGACGGCCTGGCTCAGCGCCTTGCCGCAGACAGCGCAGCGGGCGACCCTGCGGCGGCGCTCGCCGGCGCTGGGCACGAGGGCGCCCTCGGCGCGCTCGCCGGTACCGGCCAGACCACCGAGGAAACGCGAGGCCCGCTTGCGGCCGCGGCCGGCCGCACTGGTCGCCCAGCTCAACCGCAGATCGTGGCGGGCCCGGGTGATACCGACGTAGAAGAGCCTGCGCTCCTCGGCGATCTCTCGCGCGGCTCTGGCCAGCGAGAAGGGCAACAGGCCCTCCTGCACGCCGATGAGCGCCACGGCGTCCCACTCCAGGCCCTTGGCCGAGTGCAGCGTCGACAGGGTGACGCCGTCGGCCACAGGCACCTGCTGGTCCGCGGCGCGCTGCTCCAGGCCGGCCACCGCCTGCCGCAGGGACCCGGCGCCCTGCCCGACGAGGTCGGCCACCAGCTCGTGCAGTGCCTGCCAGGACTCCCAGCGCTCACGGATCCGGCCCTGGCCGGCGGGCGGTTCAGGCGTCCAGCCGAGGGATCCCAGCACCCGCTCCGCCGTCTCGGCCGCCGGAGCCCCGGGGTCGGACTCGGCGGCGGCGCGCAGCCCGGTGAGGGCGGCACGGATCTCGGCGCGCTCGTAGAAGCGCTCGGCGCCCCGCACCTGGTACGGGACGCGGGCCTGCGCGAGTGCGGCCTCGACAGCCGGCGACTGCGAGCTCACGCGGTACAGGACGGCCATTTCGGACCAGGGCGTTCCCCGGCGCCGGCGTTCGATGAGCCAGTCGGACAGCCGCGAGGCCTCCTCGTCCTGGTCGAGGCACTGCACCGTCTCGACGGCCGGCCCGCCGGCGCCCATGGGACGCAGTACGACGCCCTGGCCGACGGCTGCTCGGCCCGGCGGGTGCAGGAGGTCGTTGGCCGCCCTGATGATCTGCGGGGTCGACCGGTAGTTGCGGTCGAGCTGCAGCACCGTGGCCTCCGGGAACTCCCGGGCGAACCGGGCGAGGAAGCGCGAGTCGGCGCCGGCGAACGAATGGATCGCCTGGTCGGGATCGCCGACCACGCAGATGTCCCGGCCGTCGCCGAGCCACTGGGCGAGCAGCGAGTGCTGCAACGGGCTGACGTCCTGGTACTCGTCGACCACGAAGTGCTGGTAGCCGGAGCGGAACTCCTGGGCGACCTCGGGGTGCTCGTGCATGAGGGCGACGGCGCACAGCAGGATGTCGTCGTAGTCCATCACGCCGCGGCGCGATTTCACGCGCTCGTACTCGGCGACCACGCGCGCGACCGATTCGGGATCGGCGCCCGCCACGGTGCGTCCGGCCCTTGCGGCAAGCGCCGCGTAACGCGCCGGCAGCACGTTGGTCGACTTGGCCCAGCTGATCTCGCCCGACAGATCGCGGATGAGGGCTGTGTCGCCGCTCCTGAGGTGCTCGCGCGAGGCCGCCTCGGCCACCATGCCGAAGGTGGAGCCGACGACCTCGGGCAGCTCGGTGCCGGTCACGCGCGGCCAGAAGTAGCGGATCTGGCGCAGGGCCGCCGAGTGGAAGGTGCGGGCCTGCACGCGCGGGGCGCCCAGGGCGCGGAGCCTGGCCTTCATCTCGCCGGCGGCGCGCGTGGTGAAGGTCACGGCCAGGATCGCCGAGGCACGCTGCTGGCCGGTGAGCACGGCGTGGACGATGCGATGGGTGATGGCGCGCGTCTTGCCGGTTCCGGCGCCGGCGATGACGGCCACGGGCCCGCCGATCGTCACCGCGACCCGGCGCTGCTCCGGGTCGAGCCCGCCCAGGACGGACTCGTCGAGCTCGGCGGCCGAGGATGCTGCGTCGGTGGACTGGCTGCTCATGGAGGCAACCCTAGAACCCGGCGGCGCCGGATCCACGGGCCGGAGCGGGGCGCCGAGGACGGCGATCGTTTTTGTCAGCACCGCTGCCTAAGGTGATGGTCATGGTGAACTCCCGGTCGACCGCAGCGCAGGCCCCGGGCGGACGACGCCCGGAGCCGGTCGCAGGCGATGGTCGCCCGCTCGTCACGGGCTGCCGCACATGGGCCGAGGTCTGCGCCCGGGCGGGCGAATTCCTCGCCCGGCACGCCACCGATCCCTTCGCCCTGCCCATGCTCATCGCCCCCGGCGCGGCGCACCACCGCAGCATCGGCCAGTTCATCGCGGCGGACCCGGACGGCCCGCAGGTCTTCGCCGGCGTCGACGTCCTATCCCCGGAACGGCTGCGTGCGCGTCTGGAACGCGATCTGCTCGGTCTCGATCCCGACGCCGACCCCTGGCGCTCCGACGGCCTGACCATCCGCGTCGCCTCGCTCATGCGCGAATGCGCCGCCGAACCGTGGTTCGCCCTCGTCCAACGCCATATCGAGGGCCATCCCGGCTCCGGGGAGCGGCCCCGGCCGGCCCCCGGGCGCCTGGTCGCCACGGCCGAGACTTGCACCCGTCTGCTCAGGAACTACCTGCGGCACTGCCCCGCCATGCTCGATGCCTGGTCGCAGGGCCGCCTCGTCGGCCCGCTCGGGGGCCGGCTGGCGGACCGGGACCAATGGCAGGCCCACCTGTGGCAGCGCCTGACCGCCTCGCTGAGCGACTGGCCCCACCCGGGGCTGCGCCGCGAGCCGCTCTGCCGGGCGGTGCGCGAGGCCCGGGCCGACGCCCTGCCGCCCGCACTGGGCCTCGCCTGCATCGAAGCCCCCTCCCCCACCGGCATCGAGCTGCTGACCGCGCTGGCCGAACGGCTGCCGGTCCGCATCTGGCAGCTGGGTTCGCCCGACTGGGCCGACACCACCGCCGGCGGTTCCCCGTTGCGCGATCGCTACGGGCTGGCCCGCTCCCGGAGCTGGCAGCGCTGGATGGACGCCCCGGTGGACATCGACGGCGCAGCCGGCGGGTCCGCCGAGGATGCGTCGACCATGCTGGGGCTCCTCCAACACCACGTACGCACCGGCCGGGCTCCCGGGGCCCCGGTCGGGGCCGACGGATCGGTGAGCATCCACGCCAGCCATGGGCCGGACCGCCAGGTCGAGGTGCTCCGCGAGGCGCTGTGCGGGGCCTTCGACGCCGATCCGACGCTCCAGCCGCGCGACGTCGCCGTGCTGTGCACCGACATCGCCGCCTACGCCCCGCTGCTCGAGGCCGACTTGGGCCGGGTCGACACCCCGGACCATCATCCGGGCCACGACCTGAGGGCGCGCATCGCGGGCCCCTCGATCGCCCGGCCGAATCAGATGATCACCGTTCTGCTGGCACTGCTCGCACTGCCGTCCTCACGCGCCACGAGCACCGATCTGATCGCGTTGGCCTCGCTCGGCCCGGTGGCGCGCGCCTTCGGTTTCGACGCCGAAGCTCTGGAGCGCCTCGGGCAGCTCGTCGAACGCGCCCAGATCCGCTGGGGCATCGACGCCGGTCACCGCGCCTCGCACGGGCTGCCCGGTATCCGCCAGAGCACCTGGGTCGCCGGCGTCGATCGGCTGCTCGCCGGCCTGGTGCTCGCCGACGCCCCTCTCACCAGGCTCAACACCGTCGTCCCGCTCGACCACGTCGACAGTTCCGACGCCGAGCTCATCGGATCGCTGGCCGAGCTGGTCTCGCGCGTGCGCATGCACCTGCTGCGCTTCAGCGAGCCCACGGACATCGCCACCTGGCGGACACGCCTGCTCGGGGCGGCCAATGACCTGGCCAGGCCCGGTGGCGACGACCAATGGATGCTCAACCACATCAGCAGCGCCCTGTCCGGCCTGTCCCCCGCGGACGAGGCCGGATCCCCGCTCAGCGCAGGTGACGTCGCCGTCGTCCTGCGCCGTCTCGTCCGGCCCCGGCGCGGGCGCGCCAACTTCGGCACCGGCTCGATGATCGTCTGCGGGCTGGGCGACGTGCAGGCCATCGACCACCGCGTGGTGGCCGTTCTGGGCGTCGACGACGCCCACTTCCCGCCGCGTACGGCGGCTGGGGGCGATGACCTGCTCGCCCGCGCCGGTGTCCCGGCCGCGATCCCCGTCCCCGACGCCGCGTGCACCGCCCGGCAGCAGCTGCTCGATGCGATCATGAGCGCCGGCGAGAAGCTGATCATCGTCGGTTCCGGCGCCGACCCGCGCACCGGCGAGGCACTGCCGCAGCCGGTCGTCATGGCGGACATCATCGCGGCCTGCACCGGCCTGGAGCCCGGCTCCGAGTGGGAACGGGCGCACGGTCGGGAAGCGGGCCGGGGCCCGGGCACGGTGCGCGTGCACCCGCTGCAGCCCTACTCGGCGGCCAATTTCGACCCCACCCGGGCGGGCGGCGCCTTCAGCTTCGACGCGATGGCGCTCGCCGGGGCCAGGGCGGGCGCCGGACGGCATGCCGGGCACCGCCCGGGCCGTATCTGGACGATCCCAGGTGCGCCGCCAGGAGAGGCTGCCCGCGCGACGAGCATCGACGAACTGGTCCTCTTCTTCCAGGACCCGATCCGGGCCTGGGTGAACCACAGTTTCGGTTTCTCCCCCGGCGGGGGCGACGGTGAGACGCCCACCGGCCTGCCGATCGTCCTGGACGGCCTCGAGAACTGGGCGGTCAACGAGTCGATCACCGCAGCGCTCATCGCGGGCCAGTCCGGTACGGCGGCCTCCGACGCCGCACTGCTGGGCGGCCGGCTGCCTCCCGGCCGACTCGGCACCGGCATGCTCGGCGAGCGCCTGCCCGCGCTCGAGTCGTACGCCTCAGCCGTGCGGGCCCGGCTCGTGGAGCCCGCCGAGCACGACGTGTCCTGGCGTCAGGGGCCCTGGTCGGCTTCGGGCACCGTCCATTCGTACGCGGGCGGGCTCGTGCGGTACCGCTACGCGGGGCTGAGGGCCAGGCACCTCGCCGCCGCGTGGGTCGAACTCGTCTGCGCGACGGCCGCCGGCGCCGACGTGGGCGAGGCCCTTCTCATCGGTAAGGGCGACTGCTTCAGAATCACCGCCCCGAGCACCGGGGCGGCACGCACGCTGCTGGGCCAGATGTGCCGTCTGCGCTTCACCGGGCTCAACCAGTTCCCACCCATGCCGCCCGACACCTGCCTGGAGTACGCACGGCGCGCGGCCCGCAACCAGCGCAGCGCCGGCTCCTTCCTGGCCCGCGCCTACGCCCGCGAGTTCGATTTCTCCCCGGTGCTGCAGTGGGTGGGCGCCTCCTGGCACGACATCGAGACGATCGGGGCCGAACCCGAGGACCCGATGACCGCCTCCCCCGGCCGGTTCTTCAACCTGGCAAGATGGTTCTACGGACCCATCGTCGCCTCCCTGCACCTGTGGTCCCCGGGGGCGCCCCATGCCTGACCCCTGCACGCCCGGCCGGGTTTTCGACCCCACCGCCGATCTTCCCGAGGGCACCACCGTCCTCGAGGCCAGCGCCGGCACCGGGAAAACCCATACGATCGCGGCCGCGACCGCGCGCCTCATCGCCCTGGGCCAGGGCAGCATCGACCGCCTCATGCTGGTCACCTTCGCCCGCTCGGCGTCCCTCGAGCTGCGCTCGCGCGTCTACGAGCGCCTGCAGTCGAGTGCGCGCGTACTCGCGCAGGCCGCCACGGGCGGCGCGCCGGAGGGCACCGACCCGGTCGACACCCAGCTGTGCACGGGCTCGGTCGGCGAACTGGCCTGGCGTCGGGCGAACCTTCGACGTGCGCTCGCCGACTTCGACCGCGCCGTCATCGCGACCACGCACGAGTTCTGCTCGCGCCTGCTGGCCGAGCTGGGCGTGCTCGTCGATCACGACAGCACCCTGCGTTTCGTCGATGACATGAGCGACGTGCACGCCCAGGTCATCGACGACGCCTACCTGGCGCGCGCGGCAGCCGGCGTCGCGGGCATCGGCTACGACCAGGCGGACATCATCGGCCGGGCGGTGCTGGGTCATCCCGAGCTCCCGCTCCTGCCGGTGCCCGACGACGCCGACGACGAACAGGGGCGCCTGGCCTTCGCCGCCGACGTGCGGGCCCGCATGGAGCGCCGCAAGCGCGCAATGGGCGTCTACGGCTACGACGACATGGTCCAGCGCGTTGTCGGCGCCCTGGATGACCCGCTCACCGGAGAGCTGGCCGCGCAGACACTCGCCGCACGCTTCGACCTGGTAATGGTCGATGAGTTCCAGGACACCGACCCGCCGCAGTGGCACATCCTCGAACGGGCCTTCCATCACCGCACCCGCCTGGTCGTCATCGGCGACCCCAAGCAGTCGATCTACGGCTTCCGCGGCGCCGATCTGCAGGCCTATCTGAACGCGCGGACCCGCGCCGACCAGCGCTTCACCCTGAACCGCAACTACCGCAGCGACCCCCGCGTGGTCGACGGCATCGCCCAGCTCATCGGCCGGGCTCCGCTGGGAGGTCCCGGACAGGCCATCGCCTTGGCTCCGGTCACGAGCTCCCGCGTGGCGCGCCGCGTCTGGCTCGACGGCGGTGACGCACCGGCCGTCCAGGTGAGGGCCATCGCCCCGGGCGAGGAGTTCCCGGCGGCCAAGGCCCGCGAGGCCATCGCCGCCGACCTGGTGCGTGAATTCGTCACCCTGCTCGCCCGCGGTCGCATCGACGACGGCGCGATCCGCAACCTGCGGGCCGGCGACATGGCCGTCCTGGTGCGCACCAGGAGGGTCGGCGATCAGGTGCGCCGTGCGCTCACCAGGGCCGGCATCCCGGCGGTCTTCACCGGCGGCGAGGGCATCTTCTCCTCCGGGAGCGCCCGGGCCTGGCAGCGGCTGCTCGACGCCATGTGCGATCCGCGCCCGCCGCTGTTGTTCGAGCTGGCCCTGACCGAGCTGGTCGGCTGGACCCCCGAACGTCTGGCGCGCGCCGACGACGAGGCCCGCAACCAGCTGCTCGTCATGGTCAAGTCGCTGCGCGAGACCATGGCCCAGGTCGGCCCCGTCGGCGTCTTCGAGCGCCTGTGCGCCCAGCAGGGCGACGACGACCCCGGCCTCATGACGCGGCTGCTGGCCGACGAGCGCGACGGCGAACGCGCGTACACCGATCTGCGCCACATCACCGAACTGCTCGAGCGCGAGCACCGCCGTTCGGACCGTGACCCGGCCGGCATGCGGGACTGGCTGGCCCAGTCGATCCGAGAGGCCGCCGGGCGAGCGGACGACGACGCCGTGCGCCGTCTCGAGACGGACCGCAGCGCCGTCACGATCATGACGATCCACAAGGCCAAGGGCCTGCAGTTCCCGGTGGTGGCGCTGCCCGATATGTCGAACAAGTACATCGGCGAGAAGCCGCAGGACCGCCTGGGACGCGTCCTGGTCCACTCCGGCGACGTGCTCAGCCTCGACCTGTTCGGCGACAGGTCCGTCGAGCGCCACAGGGCGAAGATCGCCGAGGAGCAGGCCGAGGACCTGCGCCTGCTGTACGTGGCGGCCACCCGCGCGCAGAGCCGACTCATCGCCTGGTGGGCCCGCACGAAGCACAACACCTCGCGTTCGGCCCTGCACCGCCTGCTGATGAACCCGCCCAGCAGCTCCGAGCTCGCCCCGTCCTACCCGGTCGGCGCCGATCTCGGCCAGGCCCGCTCCGACCGCAGCCTCGTGCAGCTGGCGGTCGTGCCCCGCCCGGCCGGCGTCCCCGAGGCGCCCATGCAACCGACCGGCTCGCCACGGCTCGCCGGGCGCGGATTCACCAACAGCATCGACTACTCGTGGGCGCGCACCTCGTACTCCAGCCTCACGGCCGGACTGCACGGGGCTGCCGGTTCCCTGCTCGACATCGACGAGCACGGCGCCGGGGACGAACCGGAACTCGGGAGCGCCCCCGCCGGGCCGTCCGCCCCCGGGGCACCGGTCGAGGGCACCGTGCCCCTGTCGGAGCTTCCCGGCGGCACCCAGTTCGGCTCCCTGGTGCACTCGATCCTCGAGGCCGTCGACCCGGCGGGGCCGCAGCTGCCCGAGCGCACCACCGCGGCGACCGACCGGATGCTCGCCCGGTGGCCGGTGGCGGGAGTCACGACCGAGCAGCTCTCGCAGGGTCTGCAGGCGGTCATGGCCACATCCCTCGGCGAGCTCACCGGCGGGGCCAGCCTGCGCGGCATAGGCGCCGTGAACCGCCTGGCCGAGCTGAGCTTCGACCTGCCCCTCGGCTCCGCCCGCGGTTCCCGCGAGCTCGGAGCGATCGCCGAGTTGTGGAGCGACCGCTCGCTCGTGCCGGCCGACGACCCGCTGGCCGACTACGGGCCGGCCCTGTCCGGCAGCAAGGCGGCCCCCAGCGTCCTGCGCGGCTTCCTCACCGGTTCGATCGACGCCGTGCTACGGCTCCCGGCTCCCGGCACGGCGTCGGAACCGGGGCGGGCGGTCCCGAGCGAGCTGGCGCGCTACGCCATCATCGACTACAAGACGAACCGCATCCCGGCGCGCCCGCACGAGCAGGGCGGTCCGCACGCCTACACGCCTGCGGCGATGACGAGGGCGATGATCGAGGCCCACTACCCGCTGCAGGCGCTGCTGTACTGCGTGGGCCTGCACCGGTACCTGGGCTGGCGCCTGCCCGGCTACGAGCCCGCGCGGCAGTTCGCCGGCGTCGGTTACCTGTTCGTCAGGGGCATGGCCGGCCCCGGAGGTCCGGCCGATGCCGCCATGCCGCCGGGCGTCTTCGCCTGGCACCCCACCATCGACCTCATCGAGGCCGCCTCGCAGGTCCTCGCCGGCTCCCGCCGCGCAGGGGCCAGTACCGCCGGACCAGGACCGGGAGGTGCCTCATGAGCGTCGTCGACGGCCGTGTCGTGGCGGCAACGGGCGTGCTCGCCCGGTTCAACGAGGCGGGCGTCCTGGAGGCGCCCGACATCCACACCGCCCAGCTGGTCGCACGCGCCGCCGGGGAACGGAACCCGGCGGTACTGCTCGGCGCCGCGCTCGCCATGCGGGCGCTGCGCGCCGGTTCGGTCTGCCTGCCGATCCGCCAGGTCCACCGGCTCGCCCAGTTCTTCGTCCGCGACGACGACGCCCAGGCCGGCGTCGCCCCCGAACTCGACGCGCTCCCCTGGCCCGATGCCGACGAATGGCTGGCGGCACTGGCCGCCTCGCCCCTCGTGGACGACGAGCACGCCGGGGCCAACGAGCATCCGCTCCGCCTGGTCGACGGGGCCCTCTACCTGGAGCGCTACTGGCACGACCAGGAGTCGATCACGAGGATCCTGCTCGACCGCTGCGGGCCGTTCCCCGGCGTCGACGCGCGGGTCCTCGAGCAGAGCCTGGCCACCGGGCCGGCGCGCGCCGACCGGTACGACGAGGCCCAGCGCCGGGCTGTGCGCACGGCGGTCTGCGCCCGCACCACCGTCATCTGCGGCGGGCCGGGCACCGGCAAGACGACGACGATCTCCCGCATCGTCACTGCCCTCGACGACCAGGCGGAGGCGGCCGGCGCCCCGGTACGCGTCGCACTGGCCGCGCCCACCGGGAAGGCCGCCGCCCGGCTGAGCGAATCGCTCGCCGAGCATGCCGGCGGGTCCGCCGTCCACCCGCCCGCCGCGACGACGCTGCATCGTCTGCTCGGCGCCCGGCCCGACCGCGCCCCCCGCTACGGAGCCGGCCACGGCCTCCCGTTCGACGCGGTGATCGTCGACGAGATGTCGATGGTCTCCCTTCCGCTCATGGCCCGCCTGCTCGAGGCGCTCAGCCCCGACACGCGCCTGGTCATGGTGGGCGATCCCGACCAGCTCACCCCGGTCGACGCGGGCGCCGTACTGGCCGACATCACCGCGGTCGACCTGCCCGGTCCCGCACCGGGGCAGTCGGCCGTCGTCGTCCTCGACCAGGGCTACCGCTTCACGAGCGGCATCTCCGACGTCGCCCAGGCGATCCGGGACGGCGACGCGGACCGCACCCTGGATCTGCTGGCCAGCACGGATGCCATCGAGTTCCACGACCAGGACGCCGCCGGCCTTGACCTGGAGGCCACGCTCTCACTGCGCGGCACTCTGGCCCAGCAGGCCCGCGCCACGGCACGGGCGGCCCGCGCGGGCCGGGCCGAGGAGGCCATCAAGGCGCTCAGCGCCCATCGCCTGCTGTGCGCGCACCGCACCGGCCCCTACGGCGTCACGACCTGGGGCGCCGCCGCCGAGCGCGTCCAGCGCGCCGCGGCCGGCCAGCTCTCATCCGACGAGTGGTACAGCGGCAGGCCCCTGCTGGCCACCCGGAATCTGCCCGAGCTGGGCGTCAGCAATGGCGATACCGGCGTGGTCATCGCCGCCGGTCGGGGCCGGCGCGCCGCCATGAGCAACCACCGCACCTATCCGGCGTACGCGCTGGAGGGCGTCGAGACGATGTACGCCATGACGGTGCACAAGTCCCAGGGCAGCCAGTTCGAGCGGATCACGCTCGTCCTGCCCTCGCCGGACTCCCCGCTGCTCACGAAGGGCCTGCTCTACACGGCCGTGACGAGGGCCAAGACCGGCGTGCGGATCATCGGCCCGGCCGATTCGGTGCGGGTGGCCGTCACTACCGAGGCGCAGCGCGCATCGGGTCTGACCGAGCGGCTCTCGAGGGCGCTCGGCCAGCCGGGGGCCGAGGGCACAGGTCCTCGGGCGGTCAGCGTCCCGGGCGGGCGCCGGGGGGCGGGGAGTCCTCCGGGAGGAGAGGGCCCGAGCGCCATCTGAGGGGCTCAGCCCTCCGGCGTGGGCAGGCTGCCGTCCAACCATGCCCGGATGACGTGGTGCCCGACCGATGCACCGGGCGGCAGCACGAGGGCGCCGCCCTCGGCGAGGCGGTTCACGTCGCTGCGGCTGTACCAGCCGCCCCATGAGAGCTCCCGCCCGTCGACCTGGCCCGAGGAGTCGCTGCGCGCGACGAAACTGAGCATGAGGGAACGGGGCATCGGCCATGGCTGGCTGCCGAGGTAGCGCAGGGCTGTTATGCGCAGATTCGCCTCCTCGGCGGTCTCGCGGTGGACGGCCTGCTCGGCGGTCTCGCCGGCCTCGACGAATCCGGCCAGCACCGAGACCCGGCCGCGCTCCCACGCGCCCTGGTGGGCCAGGAAGAGACGGTCGTCGTGGTCGAGCACGGCGCAGATGACAGCCGGATCCGTGCGGGGGAAGGTCTCGCGCCCGCACCGGGAGCACTCGGCGGAGAAGCCGCCTCGGGTGCGCACCAGCTCGCCGCCGCAGCCGACGCAGCGGCGCGCGCTGCGGGCCCAGTTGAGAATGGCCTGAGCGGTACTGGCGACCTCCCGCTCGCCCGGGGTGAGTCGGGCGCTGCGGAGCACCGTCTTGTGGGGGCCGGCATCGCGCCTGGTGAACCACGGATGCCCTTCGAAGCGGCCGAGGAAGACGTCCTCGGCGCCTGGGCGATCGCCGTCGGCCGCCGTGATGACGCGGCCCAAGGGGTCATCGTTGAAGCGGCCCGCGGCGTCCAGGCAGATGATACGGGCGCCCGGCTCTCGCCAGGCCCGTTCGATCAGCCGCGCGTCCTCACGGGTACGCGAAGCGTGGTCCAGGCTCGGCGGCCCGCCCCACGCGGCGATGTCCCATGCGTACAGGTCCTGGGCGGTGTTCTGGTCCGGGCTCGGCGTCATGGGCTCAAAGCTAACGCGCCGGGCCGTGACCCGGCGCCGCCTGTCGGCCCCGGGACGGCGCTCAACCCGGCCGACGCCGGGCCCCGGCACCCAGCCCGGCGACCATCTGCCGCAGCTCGTCACGATCGACGAGTCCGGCGGGGCGCTCGTCCGCACCGCTCGCGACGTGGTGGAAAACGGCGTCGACGCGCTCGGGCGGGACCCGCGCGATGTCGGACCAGGCCAGGCGGTAAAGGGCCAGTTGCAGGGCGTCGCCCGGGCCGTCGAAGGTCTTCCAGTCGACGATTCTGAAGTCGTGGTCCGGGTCGTCATCGAGCGCGAAGACCGCGTCGATCCTGCCACGGACCTGCTGGTCGCCAATCACCAGGACGAAGGGCTCCTCGACGGCGCAGGGCGTGCGCCGGGCATAGGGGCCGGCTTCGAAGCGCTCCTTGAGCCGGTCGAGCCTGGCCCGGACCCCGTCGTCCTCCCCGCTGCCGCGCTTCCCGGACAGACCGTCCTCGGCGATGTCGTCCCCGGGCCCGACCGACAGCATGTCGTCGTCGATGAGCGGGTTCCCCCGTCGGAACCTGGCCTCGAGCCATTCGTGGAAGCGAGTGCCGACGCCGGCACCGGCGCTCGTCCGGCGCGGCATCGGCCTGGCGAGAGCGGCCATGAACTCGGCCGGGTCGCGCTGGGACTGCATGAGCGCCGTGGCCGACAGCGAGTCGGGCACGGCAACGGCGGTGGCCTCGTCCTGGCGGCGCATGGCCTGGGCCACGAGCAGCTCGGCCTCGTGCGCCCAGCGGTCGACGGTGGCCTGCTCGTCGAGGCCGAGCGGTTCGCCGCAGGCGAACTCGTCCCCGGGGCTGTTCCCGACCGCTCCCGGAGCGCGGTCCCGGTCGCCGGCCGTCTGCCGCCCGGCGCCGTCGAGGACGAATGCGGCCAGTGCGTCGAGGCGCTGCTGCGCCTGCCCGTCCCCGCCATCGGGCCAGCTGACGCGCCGGCAGGCGCCGGCGAGCGGGTTCTCGTCGGCGACCGGGCCGGGCTCGGCGATCGTCTCCTGCGCCTGCCCGGCGAGGATCAGGTAGTAGGGCGATATCTCGCGGGGCCTGGACCGCCGGGGCTCCCAGACATGACTGGTGGCGACGAGCTCGCGCCTGGCCCGCGTGATCGCCACATAGGCCAGCCGATCCTCGGCGAAGCCGGCGGCCAGGCCGAGCGCCTCGGCATGGCCCTTCAGGCCGTCGTGCGAGGCCTCGGACAGCCGCGGCAGGCCGCTGGCATCGCCGCGCAACGGTCCGGGCAAGAACCTGGCGGAGCTCACCCAGTTGTCGGCGCGGCCGTCGGGGAAGACCCCGTCGACCAGCCACGGCAGGTAGACGCGGCCCCATTCGAGACCTTTCGCACGGTGGACGGTGAGCAGCTTGACCGAGTCGGCGGCCGAGACGATCGCCTGCTCGATGCCGTTCTCGTGTTCGATCTGCAGGTCGAGATAGCCCAGGAAGGCGCTCAGACCCGCTCCCCCGTCGACGTCGGCGAACTCCGCCACCACGTCGAGGAAGCGCCTCACCTGCTCGCGACGGTCCTGACGGAAGTAGACCGGGTCGGCCTCGAGTTCGGCATCGACTCCCGACAACAGGCAGATGCGCCGCACCAGGTCGGCGAGCGGTTCGCCGAGCCCGCGCCGCACCCGGGCGAACTCGCGGGCGAAGCGGCGCAGCCTGCGGGCGCCCTGGGCGGACATGCCGGGTGTCTCCTGATCGAGCGCATCCATGAGGCAGACCGGAGGCCCGGTGAATCCGTCGATGAGCTCGGCCATGCCGTCGTCCTCGGCCCGGCCGCCGAGCCCGGAATCTTCCGGGGAGGAATCGGCCCCGGCCGTATCGCCCTGCTCCCGAGCCGCCCGGTGAGCGGCAGCGCCGAGGGCCGCCAGATCGGCCGCCCCGATCCGCCAGCGCCGCGAGGTGAGCAGCTCGACCAGGGCCGGATTGTTCGTCTCGTCGTCAAGCAGCCGCAGGGTGGCCACGATCTCGCGCACCGGACTCAGTGCGATCAGATCGCCGACGCCGACGATCTCGACCGGCACATCGGCCTCGACCAGCTCGTCGTAGATGCGCCCGATCGAGGAGTTCGTGCGGCAGAGCACCGCGATGTCGGCCCACTTCCCAGGGCCGCCGTGCGCGGCGACATCGGCCGCCAGCCATGCCATTTCCTCGTCGACGTCGTCGAAGCGCCCGACGGCGATGCTGCCGGGCTCGGCGCCGTCGGCCGCGCGCAGCTGAGGATCCGTTCCGGCGATGACGGGCATGGCGGGGTCCTCGCCCAGGCGCGCCGAGACCTCATTGGCCCCCCGCAGAATGAGCGGACCGCTGCGACGGTTGACCGTCAGCGAGAAGACTCTCGAGGGTCCGCCGTCGCCGCGCCGGAAGGTGCGCGAGAACTCGTTGATGTTGCTGACGGCGGCGCCGCGCCAGCCGTAGATGCCCTGGCAGGGGTCGCCGACCGCCGTGACCGGGTGACCGAGGCCGTGCTCCGCATCAGGTCCTGAGAACAGCCCGGACAGCATCATGGTCTGGACCGCCGAGGTGTCCTGGTACTCGTCGAGCAGGACGACCCGGAACTGCCGACGAAGGGCCTCGCCGGCCTGCGGCACCTGCTGGGAGATTCTGGCCGCCTGGGCCATCAGGTCGCCGAAGTCGCCTCCGGCGAACCGCTTCTTGCGCTCGCGGTAGGCGCGTAGGAGGCCGAGCAGCTCGAGCCGGGTCCGCGCCACCTCGATGGCGTCCGCGACGTCGCGATAGGGCCGGCCCCGGTGGAGCGGGGCCCCGAGCAGCTCGTCGACGAACGAAGGCGTGAAGGCCTCGATCTGCTCGGGGGTGACGAAGTGGTCGTTCATCTCGGCGTCGAGCGTGACGAGCCAGTCGACCAGGGTCGCCGGCGACAGGTCCCCGAGATGCTCCCAGCCGCCTTCGGCGGCCGAGACGACCTGTCCGGCGAGCCGGTAGCGCATCGTCTCACTCAGCAGACGCTCGACCGGGTCGTCGCCGATGCGCGGCGCGTGCTCGGCGACGAGGCGCCCGGCGAAGGCGTCGTAGGTCATGACCGCCTGGCCCTGCACGTCGTGCATGGCCCGCCCGTCAACAGCACCGGAGCGCACCAGGGCCGTATTGATACGGGTCGACAGCTCGCCGGCGGCCTTGCGCGTGAAGGTCAGGCCGAGCACCTGATCGGCGCGCACGGCGCCGGTGCCGACGAGCCAGACGACGCGGGCCGCCATGACGGTTGTCTTGCCCGATCCGGCGCCGGCGATGACGACACCGGGCTCGAGGGGGGCGGTGATGACCGCCAGCTGCTCGTCGGAGAACGGTATGCCCAGCCCGTCGCGCAGCTGGTCGGGGCCCTGCATGGGTGCACTCATCGGGAGTCCTCCCGTGTCCAGACGGGGCATCCGCTCCGGTGCGGGCAGGTGCGGCACAGATCGCCCTGCACGGCCGTCCAGTCACCGTTGGATGCGTGCGCCAGGGCCTCGGCCATGACGTCGTGGACCCACGTGGGGCCAGCGCCGGCCGGCGGCTCGGTTCGCGGCGGGTAGGGGTGGTCCTGGATGCTCGGCTGAGCGAGCACCTTAGGCTGTTCGGGGGCCTTGGAGCTCTGCGGAATGCGCAGCTGGACCAGTTCCGCGCCGCCGAGCTCGGGGTGGACCCCGGTCAGTTCGGCGCAGGCGCCGGAGGCGACAGCCAGCTGGTAGACGCCGAGTTGCAGATGGGCTGCCACCTGCTTCCTGGTCGGCGCGCGCCTGCCGGTCTTGAAGTCGATGACATGGACGCGCCCGGTACCGGCGTCGCGTTCGAGACGATCGACGGTGCCGCGCAGGGCGACGGTGCCACCAGGCAGTTCGAAGCGGTGGCGGATGGGCACCTCGACGCCGATGACCTCGCGCCCGCGAGCGGTCGCCGACCAGGCGTCGAGACGATCGATCATCGCATGAGCCGCCTCGAGCTGGATCCGGCTCTGCCAGTCGGTCCCGTAGCCGATGGCGCTCCAAGATCCGTCAACCCGTTCATGCTGCCGATCGACGCTCCAGCCGAGGACCACCGAGTTCTCGGCCATCTTGTGGATGAGCGTGCCGACCGCCGTCTGCGGGCCGGCGGCGGGTGAGGCACCGGCCCGGGAGTCGAGGAACCAGCGCCGCGGACAGCCGGAGAGCTTCTCGAGACCGCTCGCGCTCACCGTCAGCTCCGGGCGCCCCTGAAGGCCGGCGGGGCCGCTGAGGCCGCCCAGACCCCACCACGACGAGGCGTCAGCGGCCGGGACGAGCCGGCGCCCCCGCCGCGAGC